>CAUTON010000001.1:0-73944 GCA_963539895.1 uncultured Streptococcus sp.
AATGAAAACACCAGCCACAAGGGCTGGTGTTGAGCATAATTTCATTTCCAAGCATGCCAATATTTCAATAGCAAATAAAGCTTATAGATACATTTCCACAGAACAAACCCTAGGAATCCTAGCAAGTAGGCCTTAAAAATTTAGATAATTACATGCCAAACCTGGCTAAATAAATGCATAGTAAAACCTATAATTAGATACAGTAAAATAGGTATCCAAATAACTGTTGAAATAAGCCGAAACCACTTCATCATTACCGCACTTCTGCTCCCAGTTTTTCAACCAAGGACTTGGTGATTTTCTCCATGTATCCAGTGACTTCTTCGTCTGTCAGGCTGTCGGCAGGATTTTGGAAGGTCAGGCTGTAGGCCATGGACTTCTTGCCTGCTTCGATATTGGCACCTTGGTAGACGTCAAAGAGTTTAATCGCCGTCAGGCGTTTGACCTTGGCTGCTTCTATCGCTTCTACCACTGCCTGGTGTTGGACCGCTTCATCCAAGAGCAGGGCCAAGTCACGGGATACAGCTGGGAACTTGGAGATTTCTTGGAAGACCTGGGTTGGTTTGAGTGCTGCTTCGATCGCGTCCAGGCTGAGTTCTGCCACATAGGTCTCTGGGATGCCATAGTCTTTAGCGGTTTGCGGATGGACTTGTCCGATGACTCCGACGACTGCGTCGTCCAAAAGGATTTGTGCAGTACGGCCAGGATGGAGGGCAGTTATAGCTGAGCTAGCTTCAAAGCTGACAGTCAGTCCAAACTCTGCAAACAGGGCTTCCACAATGCCCTTGGCATGGAAGAAATCAACTGGCACAGCCTGGGTCTGGAAGTCTTTTTCAGCTACTAGACCAGTCAGAGCAAGAGCGAACTTAGTGATTTCCTGTGGCAGGTCTTCTGCAGGATTTCCAGTCTGTTCAAAGACTTTTCCGATTTCGTAGAAGGCCAGATTTTTGTTCTTACGTGCTACGTTGTAGCTGATGGTATCCAGCATGCCAGAGATGACATTCTGACGCAGGACAGAGCGGTCCACGGTCATGGGCCACATGAGCTCCGTCACAGTCGTTGGTGCAGCGGTAAAGCTAGTCGCCTTCTCAGGAGTTGTCAGGGCGTAGGTGATGATTTCCGTCAGACCTGCAGCTTCCGCCAGCGTCCGAGCTTTCCGACGGATTTTCTGCATGGTGGTCAGCTCGCCAGCAGTCCCCTCTTCTTTCGGTAGTGTAGTTGGCAGATTGTTGTAGCCATAGATACGGGCAATTTCTTCGACCAAGTCAGCTGGAATGGTGATATCCCAACGACGACGAGGCACTGAGACAGTGAAAGCTTTCTCGTCACCAGTCGTTTCCATCCCTAGGCGGGCAAAGATGGCTGCAACCGCTGCATAGTCAAGATTGGTACCCAGAGAGCGGTTAACATAGTCAATCTCAGCAGAAACAGTGACATCACTGGTATCCATTTCACCTGCTTTGACAACACCAGACAGGACTGTGGCACCTGCCAGCTCAGCAATCAATGCTGCCGCTGTATCCAGCGCCTCGGACAAGTCTGCCACATTGGTCCCTTTTTCAAAACGAGAAGAAGACTCAGACCGCAAGTTGAGACGGCTTGAGGTCTTGCGGATACTGGTCCCGTCAAAGAGCGCAGCCTCCAGCACCACACGCGTCGAGCTGTCTGAAATCTCGGTGTCCTGACCACCCATGACCCCACCTAGGGCCACAGCCTTGTCCCCAACAGAGATCACAATGTCATCTGTCACCAGCTCCCGCTCGACTCCATCAAGCGTCACCAGCTTTTCCCCGTCACGCGCATCCCGGGCTGTGATGGTCTTGCCCTCAAAAGTATCCAGGTCAAAGGCGTGCATAGGCTGACCAAAATAGAGGAGGATGTAGTTGGTCACGTCGACCACGTTGTTGATAGGGCGGATACCCGCATTCATGAGCAGGTTTTGCAGCCACTGAGGACTCGGCGCAATGGTGACATTTTCCAGCACACGGGCCTGGTAGGTGGCAACCTTGTCAGACTCGATGGCCACTTCAAGGACGTCACTTGCAGCCTGGTCGCCCTCTAGCAAGTCAACTGTCTTGAAGTTGACCTTCTTATCGTAGATAGCTGCAACTTCGTGGGCCACTCCTCGCATAGACAGGGCGTCTGCACGGTTTGGTGTGATGGAGAGTTCGATGATTTCATCGTCCAAATCGAGATAAGGGAAGACAGACTGACCTGGCTCGGCGTCAGCCGGCAAGATTTGGATGCCATCTGAAAACTCTTTTGGAATAACCGAGTCTGAAATCCCCAGCTCCTGCAGGGAACAAATCATTCCCAGGGATTCTAGACCACGGATTTTACCTTTTTTAATTTTGTAATTATCAGCGATTCGAGCGCCAGGAAGAGCCACCATGACCTTGATGCCCGCACGCACATTTGGTGCGCCGCAGACGATTTGGCGCAACTCTTCCTCACCTGTATCAACCTGACAGAGGTGGAGGTGGGTATCTGGCACATCCTCGCAGGACACGACTTGACCGACCACGATTTTAGATAAACCGTCTGCAGGCGAGGTCACTCCTTCAACTTCAATCCCCGTCGTTGACATGTCCTCTGCCAACTCGCTACTGGTCGCATCAAAATCGACCAGCTCCTTTAACCATTTATAACTAACAAGCATAATTTAAGATACAAAGGGCGAAAAGAAAGCGACTGAAAAATAGGAGACTACGGGAAATCCTGATTTTCCAAGCAGGCTATCTTTTTTCCAAGCTTTCCGCCCGTGTTCAATTAGACAAACTAACTAAACAATTCCTTTCATTTTTATTGATTTTGATTCTCGGTATTTTGTTAAGGCCTGAAGTAATTAACAGCACCTTCCTTCTTATCGAAATTGCTCTGAAAATCTCACATCGCCTTGGTAGAAGCCGCGGATGTCATTGATACCGTAGCGCAGCATGGCAATCCGTTCCTGACCTAGGCCAAATGCGAAGCCTGAGTAAACCGTTGGGTCAATCCCTGACATTTCCAAAACAGAAGGGTGAACCATACCAGCTCCCAAAATCTCAATCCAACCAGTCTTCTTGCAGACATTGCAACCGTCACCGCCACACTTAAAGCAGGAGACATCGACCTCGACAGATGGTTCTGTGAATGGGAAGTAGGACGGACGCAGGCGAATCTGGCGCTCCTCACCAAACATTTTCTTGATAATCATCTCCAGTGTCCCCTTGAGATCACCCATGGAAACATTTTTCCCGACAACCAAGCCCTCAATCTGATGAAACTGGTGGGAGTGAGTGGCATCATCGGTATCTCGACGAAAGACACGTCCAGGGGAAATCATCTTGAGTGCCCCTTTTGAAAAGTCGTGTTGGTCCATGGTCCGAGCCTGCACAGGACTAGTGTGGGTCCGCATGAGGATTTCTTCTGTGATGTAGAAGGTATCCTGCATGTCCCGCGCTGGGTGATCCTTTGGCAGGTTCATGCGCTCAAAGTTGTAGTAATCGCGTTCCACTTCAAAGCCATCCACAATCTGAAAGCCCATGCCGAGGAAGATATCTTCGATTTCCTCAGAAGTTTGCGTCAAGACATGGCGGTAGCCCTTGGCTACTGTGCGGCCTGGCAGGGTCACATCAATGGTTTCTGACTCCAGTTGCCGGCGGATTTTTTCTGCTTCGATGAGGGCTGCTTGCTCTTCAAAGGCAGCAGTCAGGACATCTCGGACTTCATTGACTTGCTTGCCAACGATAGGCTTCATCTCATTGGAGAGGTCCTTGAGACCCTTTAACAGGTCTGTCAACGTCCCCTTTTTCCCTAAAACCTTGACGCGCAAGTCTTGTAATTCTTTTGCGTCAGCCGCTTTTAAGCTTTTTAGTTTTGCCTGAGTCTCAGCCTGCAGGCTGGCCAATTGTTCTTGTAAACTCATCGTATTCCTTTCATTATCAAAAAAAGCGTGCCAAACTCCACTTCTCGGAGCGTTGACACGCGGTACCATCCGGTTTTTATCTGGCAAGCCAGACCTTATTTCTTGTCTTTTCTACTCATCTGCTAAGTAGAAGCGAGTGAATTCGACCAATTTTCACTGATTGAGCTTCCAGTCACGGCTCAACTCCCTGGACAGTTTCCCTTGATTTACTAATCTCGCAGACATCTATTCAATTAGCTTTATTTTAGCAGAAAGTTAGGATTTTAGCAAGGAGAATCCTACTCGTTCACCATCACTTCCCCTGTCGTGTAATTAAGGCTGAGCCCTGATTGGACGTTGGGGATAAAGACATTGAATTCCAGGCTCCCATCACTGGATTTGGCCTCAAGATGACTACCGACTGCGACCAAGTCATCTTCGTCAGCATAGATAAGGGTGACGCGGTAGCGAACTCGTTTGTTGTTATCCAAGGCCTTGCGAATCTGCGTTTCATAGTAATTTTGCCCCGTCGAGTCATCACTATTAGCCTGATTGGCCCAGGCAGTCTGTACAGCGACATTTTCAGGGTTACTGGTCGAGGCATCAAAGCCTTTGAGACTGCCGACGAGTGAATAGGCGATTAAGTGACCACGGTCGACTGCATGGTCGTACTCGCCGTCTAATTCCTGTACTTGATGCCAGCCAGCAGGAGTCCATGAAGTTGATCCATTTCCCGTCTCTTCGCGGCTCTTGTACTGACGCGTCGCCTTGCTCAAGAGGGCATTAGCGACGGTGGGGACTGTCTCGCCATCTACCGTTTTTGTTTTGTTATTGGCATAGGGGGCGCTTGCCACGGAGGCGTCTAGATTTGTTGTATTTTCGTTGACAATAAAGGCTCCAGCTCCATTCCAAGCCAGATTCGAGCCTAACTGGCTCGTCACCGTATCCGTCAGGACAGACCTTGCCAATTCTTCCGACGGCGTAGCCTCATCAGCCTGAGAGGTGTTGCTAATGTAGGTGGACTGACTGGAAGTCCCGTCCGTCTCGCCGAAATAATACCCACCAATCACCAGAACGAGAGTCGCTAGCAGACTCAGCCAGCTGACAGCCTGTTTCTTTCTTCTTTTCCTTGCCATAATACTCCATTAAAAGAGGTTGAGACTCAATCTCTAACCTCTTCATTTTGATTTATATTACTTTTTAACACTATTTCCCAGTAAACTTACTGATTAATTCCTGCCACTTATCTGGACTAAGAATAGACCAGATATCGTCCCCGCCGCCAATAACACCGTAGCCAACCATGAGCCCCGCAGCAAAAACCAAGCAAAGGATGAGCGCAATCACGATAACAAGCAGGAGTTGCTTGCCCACAAATTTTAAATTATCTTTAAACTTCATCATCTTCTCCACTGACACGTTCAATATCTGCACCTAAGGCAGCCAGTTTTTCATGGAAGCGATAATAGCCGCGATCCAAATGACTGAGTTTCCCGACAACAGTCTCCCCCTGCGCGACCAACCCTGTCAATATCAGAGCAGCACTGGCCCGCAAGTCTGTCGACATGACTTCTGCCCCTTGTAAAGGCATACCGCCATTGATGATTGCTGTGTCACGCATAATTTCCGAATGCAAATCCATGCGGCGTAATTCTTCTAAATGCTGGAAACGATTTTCAAAAACTGTCTCAATCATCGTCGACTCTCCCTTTGTCACGGCCATTAAAGCAGTGAACTGGGCCTGCATATCAGTTGGAAAACCTGGATGCGGCAACGTTTTGACCGTTACAGGCTTGAGAGTATGGACATCTGATTTCACTCGAATGCCCTCTTCTTCTTCTGTCACTTGGACGCCCATTTCAAGCATTTTAGCAATCAGAGGCCGATTGTGTTCCCAGATAGCATCCTTAATCAGGACATCACCTGAAGTCATGGCCGCCGCCACCATAAAGGTTCCTGCCTCGATACGGTCTTGGACAACAGCGTGGTCTGCTCCATGAAGACTCTCCACTCCCTTTATGGTCAGCGTTTCCGTACCTGCACCCTTGACATCTGCTCCCATCTTATTTAAGAGAATGGCCAAGTCCACGATTTCAGGCTCGCGAGCCGCATTTTCAATGACTGTAGTTCCCTCAGCAAGCGTCGCTGCCATCATGATATTTTGTGTCGCACCTACACTTGGAAAATCCATGTAGATATGGGCACCCTTTAGCCTGTCCGCTTTTGCTTCAATGTCACCAGCTACCTGGCGAATTTCTGCGCCCATAGCTTCCAAGCCCTTCAAATGGAGATCAATTGGGCGACTGCCAATGGTACAACCGCCTGGCATAGAGACACGGGCGTAGCCATTCCGAGCTAAAATTGGTCCAAAAACAACAATAGATGCCCGCATCTTGCTCACATATTTGTAGGGAGCTTTACTACCGACTGGGCCAGAAGCATCAACGACTATCTCATTTTTAGCTTGATTGAATTGCACGGAAATCCCCAGACCACGTACCACATTGTTCATTGTGAAAACATCGGATAAAATGGGTACATTTTTCAATGTCGTTTTCCCATCACTAGCTAAAATGGTCGCTGCCAACAATGGCAAGACAGCATTTTTTGCTCCTTCAATAATTACTTGTCCTGTCAGGCGAGTCTCTCCACCTCTTACAATAATCGAATCCATAGATACCTATTCCTTTATAACATGTCTTCTCATTTTACCACAAAGCCGACTTGAAAGCTATTGAAGCACAGCCTGTGCTAAGCTGCGGCTGATCGTTACGATTTGTAAAAAGAAATTCGACACCAACAGCCCTAAAGCAATGGACAAAAAGAGGATTAGAACTTGAATTTTGCGACTATTTTCCGCGGTTCCGATCAAAATTTTGGGCCAGTCAACGACGGACGTAAGCAACAAATAGGACCAGTAGATGAACAGTAGGTGACTGAAAATGGTTAATAGATTTGTAAACATGGTCTTATTATAGCAAAAAACTGGACACAAGGCCCAGTTTTGCTATTAATGATTTCCGACACGAATTCGATTGAGGGCACGGCGAAGGGCCACTTGTGCACGTTGAACTTCATCAATATTGTGCACACTTTCAGCCTCTTCGATTTCACGTTCAGCCCGCAATTTTGCACGCTCTGCTCGACTAATATCAATATCACGTTCCCGCTCGGCTGAGTCAGAGATAATCGTGACCATATCCTGCGAGATTTCAATGATGCCACCGTTCACTGCAATCCAGTCAACATGATTTTCATCATCAATACGACGCACCTTGATTTCATCGATTTCAAGGACGGCAATCAAATCTACGTGACCAGGTAGAACCCCAAGCTCACCCTCCTTGGTTTTGGCCAAGACAAAGTAAGCATGGTGGTCATATTTAATACCATCTGGTGTGACAATCTGTACAGTCATTTGCGCCATTCATCTCACCCCTAAACATTCATTTTAGATGCTTTAGCAACAACCTCTTCGATACCGCCGACATTACGGAAGGCGTCTTCAGGTAAGTTGTCATATTTTCCTTCGAGAATTTCTTTAAAGCCGTGCACTGTTTCTTTGACAGGCACATAAGAGCCTGGCAGACCAGTGAATTGCTCAGCAACGTTGAAGTTTTGTGACAAGAAGAACTGAATGCGACGAGCACGACCAACCAGGGTCTTTTCATCATCAGATAACTCATCCATCCCCAAGATAGCAATGATATCTTGCAACTCTTGGTAGCGTTGCAGGACACGTTTGACTTCCATGGCAACAGCGTAGTGCTCTTCCCCGACAATTTCAGGAGCCAAGGCACGTGAACTAGAGGCAAGCGGATCTACGGCTGGGTAAATCCCTTGCTGGGTCAGCTTCCGCTCCAAGTTGGTTGTTGAATCCAAGTGGGCGAAAGCTGTCGCTGGCGCAGGGTCCGTGTAGTCATCGGCAGGCACGTAGATGGCCTGGATGGAGGTAACAGATCCCTTGGTTGTCGAAGTAATCCGCTCCTGCAATTGCCCCATTTCTGTGGCCAGCGTTGGTTGGTAACCAACGGCAGAAGGCATCCGACCTAAGAGGGCTGAAACCTCAGATCCTGCTTGAGTGAAACGGAAGATATTGTCAATGAAGAGCAAAACATCCTGGCCTTCCACATCACGGAAGTACTCCGCAATGGTCAAACCTGTCAAGGCAACCCGCATACGGGCTCCAGGTGGCTCGTTCATCTGACCAAAGACCATGGCAGTCTTTTCGATAACGCCAGATTCCTTCATTTCCCAGTAGAGGTCGTTCCCTTCACGGGTACGCTCTCCAACACCTGTAAAGACAGAGATACCGCCATGTTCCTGGGCAATGTTGTGAATCAATTCCTGGATTAGGACAGTCTTCCCAACACCGGCACCACCGAAGAGGCCGACCTTACCACCCTTGAGGTAAGGAGCTAAAAGGTCGATAACCTTAATTCCTGTTTCCAGGATTTCAGTCGAGGTAGACAACTCATCAAAGGTTGGTGCTTTTTTATGGATTGGCTCGCGTTTGACATCGTCAGCAACTGCTCCTTCCAAGTCGATAGCATCCCCTAGGACATTGAAAACACGTCCCAAGGTTTCCTTACCAACCGGTACGGAGATTGGGCGACCAGTGTCCAGCACTTCCATCCCACGGATCAATCCATCAGTAGATTCCATGGCGATGGTGCGGACAACTCCGTCACCCAGTTCCAAGGCGACTTCAAGCACGACTTTTTGTTTGGACTCATCATTTTTGTAAACGACGAGCGCATTGTTAATCTCAGGAAGAGTTTCCCCAGCCGCAAACGCAACGTCTACAACCGGCCCAACAACCTGAGTAATTTTGCCTGAACTCATTTTTACTCCTTATTTAAGATACAAAGGGCGTGAAACGAGTAAAGCAAAAATAGGAGAACGACGCTGAGTCGCGTGACTCTAGGAGTTCTATCTTTTTTGCACAACTCGTAGCCCGTGTTCAATTTAAGATATGAAGGCGTTTAAAAATCTGTATGAAAATAAGAGGCCGACGATGAGTCAGTAAAGACTCAAGGAAGCCTATCTTTTACACTAAGATTTTAGCCCGAATTCAATTTCAAGATACAAAAGCCGTAAAATGCAAGGTGAAAATAGGAGAATGACGCTGAGTCGCGTGACTCAAGGAATTCTATCTTTTTCACACAGCATTTAGGCTGTGTTCAATTCTAAGATATGAGACCGTTCAAATTGGTCCCAACTTCTTATTCTAATGCAGAGGCACCCGCAACGATTTCCGTGATTTCATTGGTAATCGCTGCTTGACGCGCTCGGTTATACTGAATGGTCAAGTCATTGATGACATTCTTCGCATTATCCGTAGCGGTTTGCATGGCCGTCATACCTGCTGCATTTTCTGCTGTTTTTGCATCCAAGATTGCCCCATAAATCATGCTTTCCGCGTATTGTGGCAACAACTGATCCAAAATATCATCGCGGCTAGGCTCCAATTCGAAGGTAGCTGTATAGCCATCCGTCTCCTTGTGGTCCAAGTCCTCAATCGGCAACATCTGTTGCACTCGCACCTGACTAGTCAAGCTATTGACATGGTGGTTGTAACAAACGTAAAGCTCGTCAAAGATTTCTTCCTTGTACATTTCCACAGATTGAGAGATGATTTTCTGTACCTCATCAAAGCTCGGGTCATCTGCAATCCCACGTAGCTCAAAGATTGGCTCCATCCCACGATTGTGGAAGAAGTCGGCACCGATTGCTCCGATGGCGATAATTTCGTACTCATCCTTGCTGTCATGATCTTGGTCAATCATGCCCATCACCGCCTTCAAAATGGTGGAATTGTAAGCACCCTTGAGGCCGCTATCTGAGGTGATAACGATGTATCCCGTCTTTTGGACTGGGCGTTTGATCAACATGGGGTTGCTGACATCACCACTTATCAGTTCACTGCGCAGGAGATCTGTTGTCACTTCACGAACCTTATTGGCATAAATCTGAAAGGACTTGGCAGACTGCTCAGACTTGGTCAATTTGGCCGCTGAGACCATCTGCATAGCACCGGTGATTTGACTGGTTTTCTTGGTCGATGCAATTTTATTTTTAATTTCGTTGAGAGAACCTGCCATCTGTCATCTCCTTATTTGAAAATGGACTGGTCTTTAAATTCTTGAATAGCATCATTCAACAATTCAGTATCAGGCAAATCCTTAGTAGTACGAATGGTATCGAGAAGCGTGTCATGATGCGTATCAAAGTAAGCAAAGAGCTCATCTTCGAATCGTAACACATCATCAATTGGCACTGTGTCAAGGAAACCATTGGTCAAAGCGTAGAGAATCAAGACTTGTTTTTCAACTGGTAGCGGTTTGTGTAGTGGCTGTTTAAGCACTTCTACTGTCCGGCGACCGCGGTTGAGCTTGGCTTGCGTTGCTGCGTCCAAATCAGATCCAAACTGAGTGAAAGCTTCCAGCTCACGGTAAGACGCCAAGTCCAGGCGAAGAGTCCCCGCAACCTTTTTCATGGCCTTAATTTGGGCAGAACCGCCGACCCGTGACACGGACGAACCAGCATCTATGGCTGGGCGGACACCCGAGTTGAAGAGGTCATCCTTGAGGAAAATCTGACCATCTGTGATGGAAATCACGTTGGTCGCGATGTAGGCTGAGATATCCCCTGCCTGTGTTTCAATAAATGGCAGAGCAGTGATTGAACCACCACCCAATTCATCTGATACCTTGGCAGAACGCTCAAGGAGACGTGAATGGAGGTAGAAAACATCCCCTGGGAAGGCCTCGCGTCCTGGAGGACGACGAAGGAGAAGAGAGAGTTCACGGTAAGCTACCGCTTGCTTAGACAAATCATCGTAGACAATGAGGACGTGTTTGCCTTCATACATAAATTCCTCAGCCATAGCGACTCCTGCATATGGTGCAAGGAAGAGCAATGGAGAAGGTTGGGAAGCTGATGCTGTCACAACGATGGTATAATCCAGAGCACCGTACTGACGCAGGGTTTCTACCTGAGTACGGACAGTCGACTCTTTTTGACCGATAGCGACATAGATACAGATCATATCTTGTCCCTTTTGGTTGAGGATGGCATCAATCGCAACTGAGGTCTTCCCAGTCTGACGATCCCCGATAATCAACTCCCGCTGACCACGACCAATTGGTACCAAGGCATCAATGGCCTTAATCCCAGTCTGCAGTGGCTCAGAAACAGATTTCCGCTGCATAACACCAGGTGCTGGCGCTTCAATCGGTCGGGTTTTGTTGGTATGAATTTCTCCCAGACCGTCGACCGGCTGACCAAGCGGATTGATGACACGACCAATCAAACTGTTGCCGACAGGTACTTCCATGATTTTTTCCGTACGACGAACAACCGACCCCTCACGAATATCTGAAAATTCACCAAGGATGATGATACCAACGTCATTGGTTTCTAAGTTTTGGGCCATACCAATGGTGCCATTTTCAAATACCAAGAGCTCTCCACTCATGGCGTTATCAAGACCTTGCGCACGAGCGATACCGTCACCGATATAGGTCAGGACACCAGTTTCTGTGTAGTCAAAGTCCGGCTGAAAGCCTTCAATTTGTTGTTTTAGTAAAGCGCTAATTTCTTGTGCATTAATCAAAAGAACACCACTTTCTATTTTCTAAAGTTTTTTTCTAACGTCCTTCAACTGTGTCCGAACGCTTGCATCGATTACCTTGTGGTTTACAGTCACAATAAAACCACCGAGAAGACTCTGATCGAGCTCTTCTGTGATAGTGTGTACACGCAAGGAAAATCGTTGTTCTACCAATTGACGAAGACGCTCTTTTTGTTCGTCTGTCAATGGATAGACTGAAACCAATTGGGCTTCAAATTCATTTTTAAATTTACTGATTTGTAATTGGACACGCTCAAGTGTTGCAAGAAGCAAATCTGCATGACCATCTCGAATAACATCTTCAATCAAATCATTAATTTGCCAGAAACTAGATTGGCGTACTGTCCTTACAAAGTCAGCCTTTTCTTCTCTAGATACTGTCGCCGACAGCAAGATTCGATTCAGCTTACTATCATGGATGATGAAAATCAAGTCAGAAATTTGGTCATACATGTCCCAAATATCTGCATGATCACTGACTTTTTCAACAAATGATAGAGCATATTTTTGCACAATGGCATTTTCTCTAGCGTTCATCTACTTGTCTCCTAGTTTATCCAAGTAACGATCAATCAGGTTACTATGTGCTTGTTGGTCCAAATCTTCCAAAATAATTTTTCCAGCGAGATCAACAGCTAATTCTGCAACCTGTCTATGCAAGTTCTCCTGCGCCTCACGTTTTTCAGCTTCAATTTCCATCGTAGCTTTTGATTTCAAAGCTTTAGCCTCAACATCAGCCTGCTCTAGAATCCGTTTTTTCTCTAACTTCGCACGTTCAACAGCGTCTTGGATGATTTTTTGTCCTTCGATACGACCTTGGACGAGCTCATCTTCTCTCTGTTTAACCAAGTCAGCTGCTACGTTCAACTTTTCTTCTGCTGCATCAATTTCACTGGCAATCTTTTGCGCACGTTGTTCAAAAATTCCTGTGATATTTTTCCATGCAAAGACGCGGATTAAGATGACGAGAATCAAGAAAGTCGCGACCACCAGGATGAAATTTCCAACCACGGTAGAGGTTGAAGTTAATACTGTTATCATGAATTTTCTTTTCCTTTCCTATTAGTGTCCGCCTGAGATTTTCTTATTGAGGTACATAGAGCTCAGCATGACAAAGACATAGGCTTGTAGGCATGAAATGAACATAGAAAAGCCCGTCCATGCTAAGTTAAGTACCAAGGCAATCGGCCATACAAAGGCATTGATCTGCGACATTTGCAATAAGAGTCCAACTAATACTTCCCCAGCATAGATATTCCCGTAGAGACGGAGACCAAGCGAAGCAAAGTTGGTTACTTCTTCTAAGATATTCATCGGTGTCATCGCAGCAGGTGTCACAAATGCTTTTAGGTAAGCACCAAAACCACGACGACGAATTCCTTCTGCATGGACAAAGACAGTCACAATCGCTGACAAACCAAGGTCATAGGCCATATTGGCGGTTGGTGAAGTCCACCAGTTATAACCATCGGTTGTCTCTATTTTTGCCATCAAACCAATATTATTGGCAACTACCAAGAAGGTCAAAGCGACAAAAAAGAAGAGAGCATAGCGTTTTGCTTCCGTCTCACCGAGATTTCCTTTTGTAAAGTTGATGGTCAAATCATAGACGTATTCCAAGACGTTTTGTTTGCCAGTAGGCTTGAGCTGCATCTTGCGACTTGCCCAAAATACCAAGACAAAAATAATCAAAACTGTCAAAGCGCTCATCAGTACCATCGTTAAATCAAAGGTGACAGGACCTAGGGTAAGGGTTGGATTTGTAGATTCTTCCAAGGAAGTTTCCCCCTTTTTCTAAAGAACTATAGCTATATTGCCTTTAACCACGGAACAAGAATGTCATGGCCAAGGTAACGAAGAAAGTACCCTCGATGAAGGCAACCCCCAAGAACACACCCGTCATCAGACGACTTTGCAATTCAGGCTGGCGAGCTGTTGCATTCAAGTAAGCAGCGACAAGGAGTCCCTCACCAATACTTACACCCAAAGTGGCAAAACCAAGTGCCAATGCAGATAAATCCATTTTTGAATTCTCCTTTTAATTTTTTATACCTAGTTAGCATACTCCTATCCTTAGAGAAAGTCAAGGAAATTCCTTATATGTAAACGTTTTACGACACCATACAAAAAGAGAAAGAACCACGTCTTTCTCTCTTTTATTCCTATTTAAATCGAAGGTTTATTCTGCCACTTGAGAGTCGCTAATTTCATCTAGATGGTCAACTTCTTCGACAAATTTATGCGCCATTTCAAAGCGAATGGGTTCAACATCTTCTTCAGTCAAGGTAATAGCTTCATCCGCCACCAAGTCTGTATCTGCGATAAATTCGATGTGGTTATTGAGATTGATGAATTCAACCGGTGCATCGCCTCCGTACTCACCATCTAGGTTAATCATGAGTGGTTTAGCACCTTTTTTAACCTCTTCGATATGGATACGTTTCGTCTTGATATATTCAATCTTGTTACTGTTGATGTGTTTGCCACCGTCTAAAACTTGACGTATAAGATGGATAACATCAAATAGATTGCCCGTTTTGACCATAATCAGTGTAAAAAGTCCATCGTCCAATTTTGCATCTGGCACGATTTGCTCAAATCCACCGATAGAATTAGTTAGGGCTACGAAAATCATCGATACCTTGTCTTCAAACACGCCATTGTCATGCTCAACCCGCACTGGTTTGAACTGGACCTGTGGCAAGAGCTCCGCACCTTTTGCTACATAAGCTAGGTAGCCAAAGGTGGTCTTGAGCTGGCTCGGTACCGAATAGGTCAACTCTGTCAGCGTTCCTGCCGCTGCGATATTGATAAAGTAAACTTCTTGTGCTTGACCATTTTTATGATTGCGGACCTGACCAATATCCATCATAACGGTCTGATTTTTCCCAATCAATTTGGCTGCAGCAATCGGATTTGCCCTCGGTACCTTGAGAGCGCGGGCGTAGTCATTGGTTGTCCCTGTCGGGATGATTGCTAGCCGTGGACGTTTATCAAGAGGAGCAATCCCATTGACCACTTCATTGATGGTCCCGTCTCCACCAGCTGCGATGATCAAGTCAAAGCCTGCTAGAGCTGCGCGGGTTGCTTCGTTCTTGGCGGAGTCCTTTTCTGGTGTCGTTTGGAAAGCAGAGGTCTCATAGCCAAAGCCTTCCAAGATATCCAAAACCTCTGCCACGTTTTTTTTCATGATTTCCTTGCCTGATGTGGGATTATAAATCAGGCGTGCACGTTGTGTCTGTGCCATTTTTTAAACCTGGTCAGCTACCAAGGTAGCGGCCAACCTTCCGTTTACTCTATTTTTCTATATTATGACAGAAAACCGAGCCATAAACAAGTCTTGAAGTCTCATTTTCAAACAAATTTTCATTATTATTTCAAGTTGAGGAGCCAAGCTTCATCTTGGACTGGGATACCCAGTTCCTGGGCCTTGGTCAATTTGCTGCCTGCGTCACTGCCTGCTACGACTAAGTCAGTCTTCTTAGAAACGGAACTCGTCACAGTAGCGCCCAGACTTTCTAGCTTGGCCTTGGCCTCGCTGCGTTTCATCTGCGCAAGCTTACCTGTCAAAACAACGGTCAGCCCTGAAAGACTCGCATCTGCTGAGGCGACTTGACCCTTGAAGGTTAGGTTGACGCCTGCTTGGTCCAGTTCAGCTAGGAGCTGCTGTGCCCCGTCGCTTTCAAAATAGGTGGTCAGGCTCTTTGCAATGACCTGCCCCATCCCATCGATGGTGGCAATATCGTCTGCGGTAGCTTGAGCCACTGCGCTGAGGCTGCCATATTTCTCCAAAATCAAGCGAGAAGCCTTGCTACCCACATGTCGGATGCCCAGCCCAAAGAGGAGACGCTCAGCTGAATTGTCCTTGGAAGTCTGGATAGCCTGACAGAGCTTGTCTGCCGACTTTTCCTTGAAACCATCGAGGGTCAAGAGCTGTTCTCTAGTCAACTTGTAGATATCTGCCACATCCTTGACCAAGCTTGCCTTAAAAAGTTTTTCCACGATTGAGCCACCCAGACCCGCGATATTCATAGCATCCCGTGAGGCAAAGTGCTCCAGTTTACTCTGGATTTGTGCGGGGCACAGGGGATTGATGCAGCGTAGGGCCACTTCATCCTCATAGTGGAGGAGCTGACTGCCGCAGGATGGACATTCCGTCGGGATAGGCATAGGCTCTTGGTTATTCCGTTTAGCTGTCACGACAGTGAGAACCGCTGGGATGATATCGCCCGCCTTGTAGACGATGACGGTATCGCCAATTCGAATATCTTTTTCTGCGATGTAGTCGACGTTGTGAAGGGTTGCACGGCTGACAGTGGTACCTGCTAGCTGCACTGGTGTCAAGTTGGCCGTTGGTGTGACGACGCCGGTCCGACCGACCGTCCAGTCGACCGAGAGGAGTTCTGCTTCTTTTTCTTCTGCGGGGAATTTGTAGGCGATTGCCCAGCGGGGGGCCTTGACGGTAAAACCGAGTTGGTCTTGGAGAGCCAGCTCGTTGACCTTGATGACAATCCCATCAATATCATAAGGCAGCTGGTCGCGCTGAGCAGCCATTTCCTGGATAAAATCCCAGACTTCCTCAATGGTAGCTGCCACTTGGTAGCTGTGGTTGGTGACAAATCCCAGTTGGTCCAGATATGCAAGAACTGCTGATTGGCTAGATTCTTCAGTCGGACTAGCTACCTGGTAGAGGAAACTAGCAAGTCCACGCTTGGCTACAACTGCCGTATCCAACTGGCGGATGGTGCCGGCTGCAGCATTGCGGGGATTGGCAAATTCGACTTCTCCTGCTTCCTGACGCTCTTGATTGACCCGCTCAAATGAGCTTTTGGGCATATAGCACTCGCCACGGACAGTGATGTCGACAGGCTCCGCTAGGCGAAGGGGAATGTCTGCTATCCGTCGCACTTTTTCCGTGATATTTTCACCAACTGACCCGTCCCCTCGAGTAGCTGCCACCGCTAGCTGACCTGCTTCGTAAGTGAGGGAGATGGACAGGCCATCAATCTTGAGCTCACAAATGTAGGTCGCAGAGGGAAAATCCTTTTTGACCCGCACATCAAAAGCCTGCAATTCCTCGAAAGAAAAGGCATCTTGCAAACTAAAAAGAGGGTAGGCATGCTGGTACTTTTCAAAGCCATCAAGGATTTTTCCACCGACACGATGGGTCGGGCTATGAGGCAATACCTGGTCTGGGTGGGCCGCTTCCAGTTCCACCAGCTCACGGTAGAGCTTGTCGTACTCGCTATCTGATACGATAGGAGCATCCTTTTCATAGTAGGCTGCAGCATAGCTGTTAAGCAAGTCAACTAATTCAGTCATTCGTGTGTCCATGGGATTATTATAGCATGATTTGGAGGAGAAGATGGTTTGAAAACCTTTGAAAGTATGGATAGTTCTATCTGAACTGATTTCTTCTTGAGCTTGTGGTGCTTATTCATATTTGCTATAATAGAAAATTATGAGGTAGGTATATGAAAAATATTGGTACACAAGTGCTTGAGACCGAACGACTGATTCTAAGACCCTTTGTTGTCAATGATGCGCAAGCTATGTTTGACAACTGGGCAAAGAGCGAGCACGCAACACGCTACGTGACATGGGATCCCTATACAGATGCCAAAGAGGCCGTCGATCGCTTTGAAAAGATGCAAAAAGAGTATGCAGAAAAGGACATCTACGATTGGGCAATTGTGCTGAAGGAAAGCAATACCTTGATTGGCGAGATTAGCTTTGTAGGGATGACTCCTTGTCGAAAGACTGGCGAACTGGGCTATATTATTGGGGAAAATTGGTGGGGAAAGGGCTATATGACCGAGGCCGTCGGGGCCGTTATGGCCTTTGGTTTTACCAAACTCGGTCTACACCGTATCCAAGCCTGTCACGATGTCCGCAATCCCGCATCGGGTCGTGTCATGGAAAAACTGGGCATGACCCACGAAGGGACCTTCCGAGACTACCGCCTCATCAAAGGGGACTTGGTGACGGTCGATTATTACGCTATATTGGAGGATGAATTTCATCCAGACCAAACAAAATAAAAAGGATAAACGATGGTCCAAGGGGAACTGACCATCTTTTTTCCGTCAACTGATGCTGAATGGAAGACTTGCACTCTCCCATTTCCCAATTTCCAAAAGAAAGGGTATAATAAGAAAAAAGAAAGTGGGGTGCTACTATGCCTGTAACCTTTAAACGTGAAGATGAGTTGGAGAAAATCTTGGAGGAATTTGCCTCCTTTGAGGACTTGGAAGAGGTGGTCTTTCCAGAACCAAAGTCTGAAGAAGCGGACGCCAAGAAAGACTAAATCCTATGGCTATCTTTGAAAATCTACCGACTTCTGTCTTGCAGGTAGGAGCGATTTTTCTTTCTATCATCATTGAGGCCCTGCCTTTTGTCTTGATTGGCTCCATCATTTCAGGCTTTATCGAGGTCTACATCACGCCGGACCGGGTCCATCAGTTTCTACCACAAAACCGCTTTTTGCGGATTTTCTTTGGGACCTTTATCGGCTTTTTCTTCCCCTCTTGCGAATGCGGCATCGTCCCCATCGTTAATCGCCTCCTGGAAAAAAAGGTGCCCAGCTATACAGCTGTCCCCTTTTTGGTGACGGCACCTGTCATCAATCCAATTGTCCTCTTTTCCACCTTTACGGCCTTCGGCAATTCTTGGCGTTTTGCCCTGCTGCGGGTCCTGGGCTCTATTGTCGTGGCTATGGTTTTGGGGATTGCTCTTGGCTTTTTCTACAAGGGCGATATTCAAAAGGTCTCCCGCAAGGCTGTCCATGAGCACGATTTCAGCACTGTTAAGGGCTGGAAAAAGGTCTGGGCAGCTCTGGTCCAGGCTATCGATGAGTTTTTCGATACGGGGCGCTACCTGGTCTTTGGCTGCCTCTTTGCGGCCAGCACCCAGGTCTATGTGCCGACCAGCACCTTGACTTCCCTTGCTTCAAACACAGTGAGTGCTATTCTGGTCATGATGGTCCTGGCTTTTCTACTCTCTCTCTGCTCAGAAGCCGATGCCTTTATCGGCGCGTCCTTCCTTGCCAGCTTTGGCTTTGCCCCTGTCATGGCCTTTCTGGTCATCGGGCCTATGATTGACGTGAAAAACCTTCTCATGATGCAGTCCTACTTTAAGCGCAGCTTCATCTTGACCTTCATGGCGACCATCACCGTCGTTATCCTGGTCTATAGCCTAGTGATTGGAGGTCTCTAGATGACACGATTTTTGATTTTAGCGGGTTACTTCGAGATGACCATGTACCTCTACGTCTCGGGCAAGCTAGACCAGTATATCAACCTGCACTATACCTACCTGGCCATTTTGTCCATGATCTTGTCCTTTATCCTAGCCATTGTTCAATTGGTCATCTGGATGCAAAACAAGTCCGTCCATTCTCACCTGACCAGCCGTCTGGCCAAGGCTTCTAGCTTTGTACTCCTCATCATCCCACTTGGTGTGACCTGGCTCTTTCCAACTGTTACTCTAGATGCGACGACTGTGGCTGCTAAGGGCTATCATTTCCCCCTCGCGGTAGAATCCGACGGTGAGACCCAAGAGCAAGAGGGTACCACCACCCAGTACCTCAAGCCGGACACCTCCTCCTACTTCACAGCAGCAGCCTACGAGGAGGAAATGCGGGCTGTCGCTGACCAATACTTGGACCAAGATAGTATCGAGATTACCACGGAAAATTACATGGCTGTCATGGAAGTCATCTATGACTACCCAGACGAATTTGTCGGCAAGACCATTACCATGACAGGCTTCGTCTACAATGACCCAGATAATGACGGACAGCAGTTTCTCTTTCGCTTCGGTATCATCCACTGTATCGCCGACTCGGGTGTCTACGGACTCCTGACTACTGGCAATGAGGTGACCTACGAAGACAACACCTGGGTTCAGGCTACGGGAACTATCACCATCACCTATCACAATTCCCTAGAACAGAGCCTACCGACCCTGCAACTGACAGACATCCATGAGGTCTCCGAGCCAGACAGTCCTTATGTTTACCGAGTCTTTTAGGAAAATCCTCTTGAAAAGTGAATTTTCAGATAATTTATGATACAATATTGCAAATACCTTAGAGAATAGGAAACTACTATGCCATCACAAGTACTATTTACCATTTTTGGAGCCAGTGGCGATTTGGCCAAACGCAAGCTCTACCCTTCTCTTTTCCGTCTCTACAAGGCGGGGCACTTGGCAGAAAACTTTGCCGTCATCGGGACTGCGCGTCGTCCGTGGACCAAGGAATATTTCGAAGAAGTTGTCATCGAATCACTTGGCGACCTGCCAAACAATCTACGTCAGGCTCATGAGTTTGCCAGCCATTTCTATTACCAAAGTCACGATGTCAATGACACCGAGCATTACATCGCTTTGCGCAATTTGCAAGAGGAACTCGGCGAGAAATATGGCACTGACCACAACAAGGTCTTCTTCCTCTCAATGGCGCCTGAATTTTTCGGGACCATTGCCAAGCACCTCAAGTCTGAAAATATTGTCGACGGTAAGGGTTTTGAGCGCCTAATTATTGAAAAGCCATTCGGGACCAGTCTTCCAACTGCTGAAAAGCTTAATGAAGAACTGACCCAGACCTTCAACGAAGACCAGATTTACCGTATTGACCACTATCTTGGTAAGCAAATGGTGCAAAATATCTTTGCTGTCCGCTTCGCCAATACCATTTTCGAAAAGCTCTGGAATCGTGATTATATTGACAATGTCCAAATCAACTTTGTCGAGTCAATCGGGGTTGAGGACCGTGGTGGCTACTACGATACCTCTGGTGCCCTCAAGGATATGGTGCAAAATCACACGCTGCAGGTTCTTTCAATCCTGGCTATGGACAAGCCTGCTTCCTTCAATGAAGAAGATGTCCGTGCTGAGAAAATCAAGGTTTTCCAAAGCCTCAAGCAGCAGTCTGACGAGGAAATTAAGAAGAACTTCATCCGCGGCCAATACGCAGCAGGAACGATTGACGGACATGATTATGTGAGCTATCTAGATGAGCCTAACATCGCTGAAAATTCTCAGACCGATACCTTCGCAAGCGGGGTCTTCTTTGTAGACACAGACCGCTTCCGTGATGTGCCATTCTTCTTCCGTACGGGGAAACGTCTGACTGAAAAAGGGACTCGGATTTCCATCACTTTCAAGAAAGAATCTGGCTTCTTCAACCCGCAAGTGGATAAAGAAATTGAGCCGAACGTCCTCACTATCTATATTCAGCCAACAGAAGGCTTCTCTCTTACTATCAACGGTAAGGAAGTCGGGTCTGATTTCCAATTGGCACCAACCAAGATGAACTTCCGCCATGATGCCGAAGCGCTAGGCAACTCACCTGAGGCTTATGAGAAACTCTTCTTTGATGTGCTCAATGGTGACTCGACCAACTTCAGCCATTGGGAAGAAGTTAAGGCTAGCTGGACGCTGATTGACAAGGTTGTCGCCCTCTGGCAAGACGACCAAGTGCCACTCCACACTTACCCAGCAGGTACCATGGGGCCACAAGCTGCCTTTGATCTGCTTGAAAGCTATGGTACTAAATGGGTCTGGACACCAGACGTCTGGTACCGCGAACGTGGCTTGTTGAAATAAGCATATGAAAACTCCGATTGCATGCAATCGGAGTTTTTTCATCTAAATCAATCCTTCCAAGAGACCTCGCATGAAGTCTTCGGAGTTAAATGGACCAATGTCGTCAATTTTTTCGCCAAATCCGATGAACTTAACGGGAATGTCCAGTTCTTGGCGGATGGCGATGACCACACCACCGCGGGCTGTTCCGTCAATCTTAGTCAAGACCAGACCTGTCAGCGGGGTGATTTTAGAGAATTCCTTGGCTTGGACCAACGCGTTTTGTCCTGTGGAGGCGTCAACTGCTAGGAGAGTCTCATGTGGTGCATCTGGCAAGACCCGCTTGACGATGCGGCCAATTTTTTCCAGCTCTGCCATGAGGTTGTCTTTATTTTGCAGACGGCCTGCTGTATCAATCATGAGGATGTCGACCCCTTCAGACATTGCCTTTTCCATACCATCAAAAACGACGGAGGCTGGGTCAGACTTTTCAGGACCCGTCACGACGGGTACATCGACCCGGCGGCCCCACTCGACCAGCTGAGCAACTGCGCCAGCACGGAAGGTATCTGCTGCAACCAGCATTACCTTCTTGCCTTCCTGCTTGTAGCGGTAGGCCAATTTGCCAATAGAGGTGGTTTTGCCGACGCCATTGACCCCGACAAAGAGCATAACAGTCAGCCCATCCTGCATATTGACCGCTTCGTTATAGACGTCGTCCTTTTCATAAATATCGACCAATTTTTCAATGATCACGCGCTGCAAATCAGACGACTGTTTAGCATTTTGGAGCTTGGCTTCATAGCGTAGATCTTCGGTTAGGGTAGAGGCCACCTGAACGCCAACATCGGATAGAATGAGAAGCTCTTCCAACTCTTCGAAAAATTCTTCGTCTACACTACGGAAAGTGGCGAAAAATTCATTGAGGCGAGCTCCAAATCCCTTTCGGGTCTTAGCAAGGCTGCGCTCATATTTTTCTTCAGTAGTTTCTTGGACTGGGGCTGGTTCTTCCCGAACCTCTTCTTTGGGCTTGGTTTCAATTGCTGCGCTAGCCCCAGTGGCCTCGGCTTCTGCGACGCGGGCTGCTGCCGCTTCCTTAGCTGCGTAGTACTGGGCCATCATGTCCAGAGTTCGTTGCTTTTGAGCTTCTTCTTCGGGAGACAGGAGCCGTTCCTCTGACTCGCTCACAGCTTCCACTGCTGCCTCATCTGAGGTTTCTGCCACTTCCTCTTCTTGGGGAATAGCGTTCCCCGCTACCAATTCCGGAGCGGTTTCTACCACTGTCTCTTCTGGCAGTTTTTCTTCTTTTTCTCGACCAAATAATCGATCAAATAGTCCCATTTGCTTCCTCACTTAATACATATTTTTCCACTGCCCAAGCGACAGCGTCTTCTTCATTTGTCATCGGAGTGACCACATCGGCGATAGCTTTGATAGCAGGTGAGCCGTTTCCCATACAGACACCGAGCCCTGCCCACTCAATCATGGACTGATCGTTTTCTGCATCGCCACAGGCCATAACTTCGCTTTGCTCAATCCCCAGATGGGCAATCAATTTTTCAAGGCCTGCTGCTTTGTGGACGCCTTTAGGCGACCATTCCAAGAGAAATGGACGAGATTTAAAAATTTCAAAACGGTCATATAGCTCCGCAGGTAACTTGGCAATCTGTTCATCCAGAAAAGATTGCTCACAAGCCGAAACGGCTTTATTAAAGAGGACATCTTGAGGCAGGTCTGCATCTGCGGTCGGGATATAATCGAGAAGGCCGAGACTCGGGTAGAGCGTCTCCACAGCAGAAGGAAGGAGAAAGGCTGTCCCGTCTTGAATGACGTCCAAGGGCAAACCTAGCTGTTTAGTCACTTTACGGATAGCCGCAATGTCGGCAAGAGTAAAGCCAATACGATCCAGCTCCTCACCAGCATTATTTTGGACCAGACCGCCATTGAAGGTCAGAGAATACTCATTTGCATGCATGAGGTCTAGCTCCTCTAGGATGGGGACTACCGCTGCTAAAGGCCGTCCCGTCGTGATGACAACCTTGACACCGCGATGATGTGCTGCCTTGAGAGCAGCTTTATTACCTTCGGAAACTGTTTTATTTTCACTCAGTAGGGTGCCGTCTAAGTCGAGGGCGATTAGTTTGATGGCCATGCGATTTCCTCCATGTAGGCGATGACGGATGCTTGGGTGTGATCTGCAATGACCACATCTGCTAGCGCTTTGATTTCTTCTTTGGCATTTTCTGGGACAACTGCCAAACCAGCTCTTTCCAGCATTTGTTTATCGTTGAAATTGTCACCGAAAGCAAGAACTTGGGACAATTCAATCCCCAATGCTGTACAAGCCTGTTCTAGAGCGTTACCCTTGTCGACGTAGTCCAACATGACATCCAAACACTCAAACCCACTCGTAAGAGCAACAACACCAGGGATCATCTGGGTCAATTGTTGGCTAATTTCCTGCAAATGTTCGGGAGGGAAATTAGCTCCGACCTTGTAGATATCTCCTTCGACCTCTGCGAAATCCTCCACCTCAATCATAATCGGATAATAAGGTTTTAACCATTCAAGATAGTCTGGGTCAATGGTGCTCAAATAATAGCATCCCTCCTTACCTGACAGGTGGAGCATACTAGCAGAACCATACTTCATTTGGTCAATGGTCTGAGTAATTTCCAGATAGGTCTCTTTAGGCATGAGCTCCTCGTAGATGATGTCATCCTTATCTACCACCTTCGCCCCATTTTCTCCGAGAAAGAGCATCCGATTCTCAAAACCTGCGAACTCTTTTTTGAGAGAACGAATAGGGCGACCACTAGCCGCCATAAAACGGACACCTTGGTTATCCAGCTGGTCTAAGAGCCGTTGCAAACGTTCCCTATCGTATTGACCATTCTTATCGAGAAAGGTGCCATCTAAGTCTGTTGCAATCAATTTTATTTGATTCATCATCAATCTCCTTCACAGTCTTACATTCTGTAGTCGCTTACTATTATATCACAAAAGCTGGCATGCACTCCGTGAAATACAAAAGAAACCTGCAAGCTTGGCCCGCAGGTTGATAGATTATAACTGGTTTTCCATATAGTCCAAGACCGCATCTTCTTGGCAGGAGCCGATGACTAGGTCAGCTCTTTCCTTGGCAGAATCTTGGGCATTACTGGTTGCGACAGCAAGTCCCGCAAACTCCAGCATTTCTAGATCATTTTCATTGTCGCCAAAGGCGATGACATCTGTGGCAGAAAGTCCCAGATGCTGGCAGAGCTTGTCCAGGCCCACAGCCTTATTGATTCCAGAGAGGATGATGTCCACCGAGTCAAAGCCCGTGGTCACCGCGGTCACGCTGAGGAAGTGGCTATTAACCCAGGCTTGGCCTGCCTTTAAGTCTTTCTCCCCAAAAGTCCCCACAATTTTGACAATGGGCACAGCTACCTCAGTAAAAGAGTTCACCAGCTGAAGCTGGTAGTAGGGCCTGATGTAGGAGAGATAAGTAGGATCGGCGCTCGCAAGGACATAAGCTGACTCGTGACCCGAGAGCAGAATCTGGGTCGTCGCTCCAAAAGGACTGGCTGCAATCCCATCCGCAATTGCCAAATAGGTCTCTGGTGCGATGGGCTGGTCACGATAAATAACTTCGTCTTGATAAGTAACAAGAGAGCCATTTTCAGCGATAAAGCCCATTCGATCCTCAAAGCCTGCAAAAACGGATTGGATACTAGCCAAGGAGCGACCACTAGCTGCGACAAAGAGGTAGCCCTTCTCCTCAAACTGATCTAAAATGCGAGTCAGCCGCTTCTTATCAAAAGAGTGATCCGGGCGCAAGAAAGTCCCATCTAAATCTGTTGCAATAATTTTTTTGAATGTCATACTGTCCCTCCCTAGAGGACGAATTTATTCCACCATTCCTTCAGCATCTTTCAGCTTGACGGAGACGATTTTGGAGACGCCAGACTCTTGCATAGTGACCCCGTAGATGGCATCCGCTGCAGCCATGGTCCCTTTACGGTGGGTCACGACGATAAATTGGCTATTCTTGTCGAAACGATTGAGGTAGTCCCCAAAGCGTTTGACATTGGCTTCATCGAGGGCCGCTTCCACCTCATCCAAGATGACAAATGGAATGGTCTTGACACGGATAATGGAGAAGAGCAAAGCCAGGGCTGAAAGAGCTTTTTCTCCACCCGACATGAGATTGAGAGACTGGATTTTCTTACCAGGTGGCTGGACGGAAATCTCCACCCCTGCTGTCAATAAGTCTGACGACGTCAGCACCAAATCAGCTGAGCCCCCTCCAAACATTTGCTTAAAGGTCGTCTGAAAACTGCTGCGAATGGCGTCAAAGGTCCCCTTGAAGCGTTCCTTAACCTCGTCGTCCATGTCGTGAATAGTCGATAGCAGCAAATCTCGGGCATTCAGCACGTCTTGGCGTTGGGTGGTCAGGAAGGTCAGGCGATCGTTGACCTCATCGTACTGCTCGATGGCGTCCAGATTGACTGGCCCCAGCGCACGAATGTCAGCCTGCAATTTCTTGAGCACTTGCTCGGCTGCCGACAAGTCCTCCAAGTCCTCAGCAGCTTCTTGTGCCGCTTCAAAGCTCAGCTTGTACTGGTCTGTCAACTCCAGCATCAGCCCGCTTAAGCGGTTGGTTAACTGTTCACAGTCCGCTTCCAGTTTGGCCTGGCGACGGATCAGCTCGTCATTTTTGCTACGAGCCTGCTCAAAGTGTTCCTCCAAATCCTCAAACTGTCCCTCGATGTCCTCCAACTCAAACTTGAGGCGGATGAGGCACTGGCTGATAGCCGTTTGCTTTTCGAGACTTTCTGTCAGCTGGCTCTCCAAGACCTCCAGACTAGTGTCATCTTGGGCCTCCACCTTTTGGTCAATGATGCTCTGTAAGACTGCCACATCATGGTGCGCAGTTGCGAGTTCACTTTCCAAGCGGGACAGGTTTGCTTCTTCAAAGCCCTGCTCACTTTTCAGCTGAGTTTCTCTCAGTGTCAACCCAGACAGGGCTGTCTGCAAACTGTGCACCTGCTCTTGGATAGCATCCCGGTTGTCCTTGACCTGGTCAATCTGCGCCATCAGGTCAGTCTTTTTTTGCTTGAAATCAAGCAGGTCTGCCTCCAGAGCTGCTTGCCGCTCAAGTAGGCCTGTCAGTTGGTCTTGTCCTACCTCTTTTGCTTCCAGCTGATAGAGCAAGCTTACTTCTTCCAGGCGACTAGCCAACTGCTCAGACTGAAGACGGAGGCGCTGCTCGGTGAGCCGCGCTTCTTCGCCAGCAGTCTTGATAGCTTCGATTTCCTGATTGAGACTGTCCAGTTGCTTTTTCTGTGCCTGTACTGACCGCTCCTGCTGGCGAAGAGCTTTGCCGTCTGCTTCGATTTCAGCCGTCAGGGCATCCAGCTCTGGCTTGATAAAGATGGTGTTGTTCTGACGATTGGCACCACCGGCAAAGGCACCGCCTGGTCGGATTTCCGACCCATCCAGTGTCACCATTCTGACCTGGAAATTCGTCGCCCGCGCAGCCTGATTGGCATGCTCAATGGTATCAAAGATCGCCGTCGCACCCAGCAGGTTTTGGAAAATATTGTCCAGGCGCGCTTCGTAGGTAACCAAGTCAGATGCCCGGCCCAGGAAACCTTGCGCCGCCTGCAATTTCGTCACGTGTTGCTGGGCAATTTGGCGTGGCTTAATGGTCGTCAGGGGTAGGAAGGTCGCCCGACCCTGACGGTTTTTCTTAAGGAAATTGATGGCAGAACGTGCAGCCTGCTCGTCTTCGACGATGACATTTTGACTGGCTGTACCCAGCGCAATTTCCAAAGCAGTCTGGTAATCAGCTGAGAAACTCAAATGCTCGCTGACCGCCCCCACAATCCCACCAATCTGGCTGGACTGCTGGAGAACTGCTTTGACACCTGCATAGAAGTTGGAATGGTTCTTAAGAATAGCCTCCAGACTTGCTACCCGAGCTCGCTTGGTCTTGATTTGGTCCAGGAGGTCGTAGAGCTGATTTTGCTGGACTTGGTAGTCAGCTTGGGCTGCTGCTTGTTCCTTTTCCTTGGCCTGGTAGGTATCTAGGAGACTGCGCAAGTCCATCTCAGCCTTTGACAGGGCCTCCTGGCTAGCTTGTACCTGCTCTCGGTAGCTCTCCTGGTCTGCTTTTAGCTTTTCAACTTGACTGGCCTTGCTGTCAGCTAGGGCTAGGAGATTTTCTCTCTCCTGCTCCACTTTGGCCAGTTCGTTCGAGCTTTCCGCTTCCTCCTGCATGAGGGCAACATAGGCTTCCCGCAGATGCTCGATCACCTGGTCTGGGTCATCTGAAAAGCGGTCTAACTCCGTTTTCTTGTCGGCAATTTCTTTTGAAAGTTGGGCTAAGTCAGTCGCTGTCTGATCTAGACTTTCTTTTTTCTCAGCCACTTGACTCTCCAACTGGCTGATGGTCTCCTTGAGAGCAGCCTGGCGCTCCATAGCTTCTTGTTTTGAAGACTCATTTTGGCTGGACTCCAGCTTATGGAGTTCGATTTTCCCTTCCAAGTCCGAGATGAGCTTGGTTAAGTCCAGCAAGGTTGCCTGGTCACGAGTCATGGTTTCGTTGAGATGATGGCGCTTGTCCTTGAGGGCTTGATTCTCCTCCTCCAGGCGGTTGCACTCCTCATAGTAGGCAGAGAGCTCTGCTTTTACTTGGCCCAATTGGTCTTCCTTGAGGGTCAGATTGGTCCGACCTGCGGAGATTTGGGCCACCAGGACATTGAGATAGAGGTCTTTTCTCTCCTCATCCAATTCCAAAAAGCGCTTGGCTGTCTCAGCTTGTTTTTTCAACGGCTTGACCTGGTTTTCCAGCTCGTAGATGATATCTTCCAGACGGTCCAGATTATCCTGGGTCTGGTTTAGTTTGGTCTCGGTTTCTTTCTTTCTGGTCTTGTACTTGAGGACACCAGCTGCCTCCTCAAAAATGGCCCGGCGTTCTTCCGGCTTAGAATTAAAGATGGCCTCTACTCGCCCTTGGGAAATAATAGAAAAGGAATCACGTCCAAGACCCGTATCCATAAAGAGGTCGTGGATGTCGCGCAGACGGACCTTCTGGCCATCAATCAGGTACTCGCTGTCCCCTGAACGGTAGATGTGGCGCTCCACCTTGATTTCCTCTTTTTTGTCCTTGATGAAGCCTGACTTGTTATCCAGGGTCACAGTGACCGAGGCGTAGTTAAGGGGTTTTCGGTTTTCTGTCCCTGCAAAGATGACGTCTGGCATCTTGCCTCCTCGCAGGCTCTTGGCAGAAGACTCCCCTAGGGCCCAGCGCAGACTCTCTGTGATGTTGGACTTGCCAGAGCCATTTGGACCCACGACAGCCGTCACTCCTTGGTCAAAGACGACCTTGGTCTTGTCCGCAAAGGATTTGAAGCCCTGCATTTCGATTGATTTTAAGTACATGTCTTATCCTCTAGTTGCTAGTGCGTCTTTGGCAGCTGCTTGCTCTGCTAATTTCTTGGAACGACCTATTCCATGTCCGATTGGCTTACCGTCTGCCAGAACCTGAACTTCAAATTCCTTTTCATGGGCTGGTCCTGATTCTTTGATAACCTGGTAGCTAATGGTAATCTCGCCATTGACCTGGAGCAACTCTTGCAGTCGGGTCTTGTAGTCCGTCACTCGCTCAAAGTTGCCTACTTCCAGCTGGGGAATCATAACTTGGTTGAGAAAACGTTCAACCGTCGCTTCTCCTTGGTCAAGAAGCAAGGCCCCCAGAAAGGCCTCAAAAGCGTCCCCCAGAATGGTATCACGATCCCGTCCGCCAGATTTCTCTTCCCCATTTCCCAAAAGCAAAAAGTCCGGAAAGCCACACTGACGGGCAAAACTAGCTAGACTCTCCTCGCGCACAAAGGTGGAGCGGAGCTTAGACATCTCGCCCTCTGGGAACTGTGGGTACTTGGTGTAGAGATACTTGGAAATCATGAGCTGCAGAACAGCGTCTCCTAAAAACTCCAGGCGCTCATTGTGTGAAATTTTTAGAAGGCGGTGCTCATTGGCATAGGAAGTATGGGTAAAAGCCGTTTGCAAAAGATTCAAATCCTTGAAGTCAATCCCAAAATCAGCCTGTAATTTTTTTTGTAATGCTTGCATGACAACTCCTTTCAGTCAGTCCTGTCTATTATACCATATTTTGAAAGCGGGGGATGCTTGAGACACAAAAAATCCCCAGCTAAACTAGGGATTCCATCTGTTTTACAAATATTCTTTTTGAAGCTCAAGCACTTCTTCTGCTGTTGAACATTCTGTCAAAGCACGGTTTGCATACTCTTCCATCTTAGCAGTATCAAGCGTCTTCATGAGGCTACGGGTACGGAGCACTGATGTCGCTGACATAGAGAACTCGTCAAGACCCATACCGACAAGGAGTGGCACAGCCTGTTGGTCACCAGCCATCTCACCACACATACCAGCCCATTTGCCTTCAGCATGTGCTGCTTTGATAACATTGTTAATCAAACGCAGGATAGATGGGTTGTATGGTTGGTAGAGGTAGGATACTTGCTCATTCATACGGTCTGCCGCCATAGTGTACTGGATCAGGTCGTTTGTACCGATAGAGAAGAAGTCCACTTCTTTGGCGAATTGGTCTGCCAACATAGCTGCCGCTGGGATTTCAATCATGATACCCACTTGGATGTCATCTGAAACCGCAACGCCTTCTGCTTTGAGGTTGGCTTTTTCTTCGTCAAAGACTGCCTTGGCTGCACGGAATTCTTTCAAAAGGGCAACCATTGGGAACATGATACGGAGTTGACCGTGAACAGATGCGCGAAGCAAAGCACGAATCTGTGTACGGAACATAGCATCACCCGTCTCAGAAATTGAGATACGAAGGGCACGGAATCCGAGGAATGGGTTCATTTCATGTGGCATATCGAAGTAAGGAAGCTCCTTATCGCCACCGATATCCATGGTACGCACCACAACAGGTTTGCCGTTCATGCCTTCAAGTACAGCCTTGTAAGCTTCGTACTGCTCGTCTTCTGTTGGGAAGTCTTGCGAATCCATGTAGAGGAACTCTGTACGATAAAGACCAACTGCTTCTGCACCGTTGTCGTTAACACCTTCAACGTCTTTTGGTGTACCAATGTTAGCAGCAAGCTCGAAGTGTTTGCCGTCAGCTGTCACTGTTTGAGCGCCTTTGAGCAGAGCCCACTCAGCTTTTTGCTTAGCGTAAGCTTCACCAGCTGCTTTAAATGCTGCGATTTGTTCATCAGTTGGGTTGATAATCACTTCACCAGTAATCCCGTTGACTGCCAATACATCGCCATCTTTGACCACTTCCGTGATGTTGTTGGTACCAAGGACTGCAGCGATTTCAAGGGTACGAGCCATGATTGCTGAGTGAGAGGTACGTCCACCGATGTTTGTAACAAAGGCTTTAACAAAGTTTTTATCCAACTGAGCTGTGTCAGATGGTGTCAAGTCATGAGCGATGACAATAGATTCTTCTGAGATAGCTGCAGGATTTGGCAATTTAGCACCAAGGAGATTGGCCAAGACGCGCTTGGTCACGTCGCGGATATCCGCTGCACGCTCCTGCATGTATGGATTGTCATCCATCCCTTCAAAGATCGTGATGAACATGTCTGTCACTTCTTTGAGGCCGCTTTCCGCATTCACTTTTTTAGCCCGAATAGTTTCCTTGATTTGACCAACCATTTCAGGGTCAGCAAGGACCATGAGGTGGGCGTCAAATACAGCTGCGGCTTCTTCACCGAGGCTATCTACTGCTTTTTCCCGAATCAAAGAAAGCTCGTCTTGTGACGCCGCCAGAGCAGCATCTAGACGAGCTTCTTCTGCATTTGTATCTTCAACTGTAACAGTCTCAAATGACAAATCGGGTTGAACTAGTAGATATGCCTTAGCAACGGCAACACCATCAGATGCTGCGATTCCTTTAAGCATTTCTGTCATAGTCTTATGCCAATCCTTCTTTGTCCATAGTTTCTGAGATAGCAGCGATAGCGTCGTCTGCATCAGCACCTTCAGCAGTGATTGTTACGTCTGCGCCTTGACCAACACCAAGAGACATAACACCCATGATAGATTTCAAGTTAACTGATTTTTCTTTGTAGTTCAAAGTGATATCTGAAGCAAATTTGCTAGCAGTTTGAACAAGCAAAGTAGCTGGACGTGCGTGGATACCAGTTTCTGCCACGATGTGGAAATCTTTTGAAGCCATAGTTGGATTCTCCTTTTTTGTAATCATTTTAGTGTGAGCTACCACTTTTGATAACCCTTACAAAAGCCATTATATCATTTCTTGCATTCATTTTCAAGAATTTTTTATCACACTTTCATAATCGTTGTAAAATTTCGCGAGAAAAGTCATCAGTTGACAGGGCGGAAGCCCCAATAATGCTAGCAAAATCGCCAGTTACAAGCCCGGCTTCAATCGTTTCAGCCACTGCTTGGCGGATTGTGTCTGCAACCTGATTCCAACCAATATAATCAAAAAGCATACAGCCTGAGAGTAAGACGGAGCATGGATTTGCCAATCCTTTTCCTGCAATATCTGGCGCCGTTCCGTGGGTCGCCTCAAAAATAGCATGCCCTGTTTTGTAATTGATATTAGCCCCTGGTGAAATCCCAATCCCACCAACTTGAGCCGCTACGGCATCACTAGCATAGTCACCATTGAGATTAGTCAATGCGACCACTTGGAATTTTTCAGGATGGAGCAAAATTTGTTGCAAAAAGTTGTCGGCGATAATGTCATTGATAATCAGACGGCCATCCACCAGCTCATCCGCATAATCACGCGCAGCTAGCTCATAGCCCCATTTACGGAATCCACCTTCGGTGAATTTTTGAATATTCCCCTTGTGGACGATAGTCACAGTAGTCTTTTCGTTTGCTAAAGCATAGTCGATAGCTGCTTTTATCAGGCGCTCACTACCCTCTTGAGAAATCGGTTTAATCCCGATAGCGGATGTCTCTGGAAAGCGAATCTTGGTCACAGCCATTTCATTTTGTAAAAATTCAATAACTTTTTTCACTTCGTCCGTCCCTTTTTCCCACTCGATACCCGCATAGATATCCTCGGTATTTTCACGGAAGATGGTCACATTCGTCTTTTCTGGCTCTTTGAGAGGGCTCGGTACTCCTTTGAAATACTGAATAGGCCGCACACAGGCGTAGAGGTCTAGCTCCTGACGCAGGGCGACATTGAGTGAGCGGGCTCCTTGCCCAACTGGAGTTCCTAGCGGCCCCTTGATCGCGACCAAATCTTCTTTAATAATTTCCAGTGTCTCGTCCGGTAGAGCAGTATTGACTGCCGCTCTTGCCTTGTCCCCAGCCAGGAGCTCTCGCCATTCAATTTTTTTCTGGGCACCATAGACCTTGTCCACTGCTGCATCAAAGATTGCTTGCGCATGGGGCCAGATGTCTGCACCCACACCATCTCCTTCAATATAGGGAATCACAGGACAATCTGGCACTACCAACTTGCCATCTATCATCTGAATCTTGTCTGCCATAGGCTACCTCTTTCCAATCGGGATGTAGGTCAAGTCATTTTGACCAATAAAATGCGAACGTGGACGAATGAGACGGTTATTTTTCTGCTGCTCCTGTACGTGGGCAATCCAGCCAGACACCCGACTCATGGCAAAAATGAGAGTAAAAATATCGCTGTCAATCCCCAAGACATGGTAGACCGTCGCCGAGTAGAAATCGACATTTGGTATCAGACCCTTGGTGTTTTTCATGTAATCTTCCACTTCTTCTGAAATGGTAAAGTAAACTTCTTTGTCCGTTCCTTCTGTCAACACTCGAGCCATTTCTTTAAGGTATTTTTCACGTGGGTCGACTGTTTTGTAAACCCGATGACCAAAGCCCATGATTTTTTCCTTGGAGTCCAATTTTTGTTGCAAATAGCTGGCGGCATCACCATTTTCTTTGATAGCTTGGAGCATGTCAAAGACTTTCTCATTGGCCCCACCATGAAGAGAGCCCTTGAGCGTCCCGACGGCTGTCGTGATACAAGAATACATGTCCGTCAGAGTGGAGGCTGTCACCCGCGCCGCAAAGGTTGAGGCATTGAGCTCATGATCTGCATGGAGAACCAGAGCTTTGTTGAGCGCCCGTACTTCTAACTCAGAGGGTTCTTCTCCTGACAACATATAAAGGAAATTTGCTGCAAAACTAAAGTCCTCGCGAGGAGCTACTGGGCTTAATCCCTGGCGCAAGCGGGCAAAGGTCGCAATGATGGTTGGTACCTTGGCCATAATCTGGATAGACTGGTCATACATAGCCTCAATACTAGCATCTTCTGCGTTGACATTGTAGACCCCGAGCAATGAGACTGTTGAGCGCAAGACACTCATCGGATGCAAGTGCCTGCGTGACTGGATGAGGATACATTGCTCCACCGCATCTGAGATGGCATATTCAGAACGTAATTTCGCTTCAAATTGATTCAGTTCAATCTGCGTGGGTAAATGCAGGTGCCAGAGTAAGTAAATGACCTCTTCAAAGGAAGCGTTGTTGTCCATCAACTCAGAAATAGTGTAACCAGCGTAATAGAGTTGGTCATTTTCGATGGCAGAAATTCGTGTGTTACAGGCCACCGTATCTTTTAGTCCCATGGATTCTGTCATAGTGTCTCTCCTAATTTCTTACGCACCACCATTGGGAGGATACCTCCGTGGCGATGGTAGCGAATGTCCGCAACCGCATCAAAGCGAAGCAGAGCTTGGAAGGTCTTCGTCCCTGATGCATCAGTTGCTGTCACAGTGACCACATCGTGAACCTGTGGATTTTCAGGCAACTCAACCGAGAAGACCTCTTTTCCTGTCAATCCAAGACTGTCAGCTGTTTGTCCATCCAGATATTGCAGAGGCACGATACCCATCATGACCAGATTTGAACGGTGAATCCGCTCGAAACTTTCTGCCAAGACCACCTTAACTCCTAAAAGATTGGCTCCCTTAGCTGCCCAGTCGCGGCTAGATCCCATCCCGTAGTCCTTACCAGCTAGGACGATAGTCCCTTGGCCAGCTTCTTTGTATTTCATAGCCGCATCGTAGATCGGTAGAAGTTCACCATCATAGGTGGTGTAGCCACCAATTTTACCATCTGCCAATTCATTTTTGATGCGGATATTGGCAAAGGTACCCCGCATCATGACTTCGTGATTGCCCCGGCGACTGCCGTAGGAATTGAAGTCTTGGTAGTCGATACCATGTTCTGACAAGTAAAGAGCAGCTGGACTATTGCGAGCGATATTCCCTGCTGGTGAAATGTGGTCTGTCGTCACCGTGTCGCCAAATTTTGCAAGGACCGCCAGATTATCCAAGTCTTGGCCATTAGACAGCCCGTCCATATTTTCGAAATAGGGTGGATTTTGGATGTAGGTTGATGCCTGATTCCACTTGTAATTTTGGCTCTTTTCAGTCGGGATGGCGTTCCACTTGAGACTATCTGTAAAGACGCTAGCATACTCTTCCTTGAAGAGTTCACGTGTCACATAGCGGTCCACATAGCTTTGGATTTCTTCCTTTGTTGGCATGATGTCGTCCAAGTAGACAGGTTTTCCGTCCAACCCAGTTCCTAGACTTTCTGTCGTGAGGTCAATATTGGTATTGCCAGCCAGCGCATAAGCTACCACCAGCGGTGGGCTAGCTAGGTAGTTAGCCTTGACGAGCGGATTGATCCGTCCTTCAAAGTTACGATTACCTGATAAGACCGCACTGACCAACAAATCTTCCTCCTCAATCGCTTTGGCAACAGCTGGCGAGAGATTCCCCGAATTACCGATACAAGTCGTGCAACCGTAGCCGACCACATTGAAGCCCAGCTGATTCAGGTAGGGTTGGAGGCCAGAATTTTTTAGGTAGCCCGTCACCACTTTCGAACCTGGAGCCAACGAAGTCTTGACAGTTGGAGAAACCGTCAAACCTTTTTCAACTGCATTTTTAGCTAAGAGTCCCGCTGCCATAAGGACGGATGGGTTAGAAGTATTGGTACAGCTGGTGATAGCTGCGATAGCGACGTGTCCTGTTGTGATTTCTACGTCACTGTCAGCCAGATGAACAGTTGTCTTTTTCTCCAATTCAGCCGCGTCAAGCCCAAACCCTTTGACCCCAACTTCACGAACAATAGCGTCTTGGAAAGCGTCTTTGGCATCCGATAGCAAAATCAAATCCTGTGGACGTTTTGGTCCAGAAATAGACGGTCTAATCGTAGACAAATCCAAGTCAACCACCTTGGTATAGGTCGCTTCCTTGTCTGGATTATAAAAAAGTGCATTGGTTTTGGCATACTTTTCGGTCAGAGCGATATGTTCTTCACTCCGGTTGGTCAAGCGCATGTAGTTGAGGGTTTCTTCATCGATTGGGAAATAGCCACAAGTTGCCCCGTATTCAGGCGCCATATTGGCTACTGTCGCTCGGTCGGCCAATGAAAGATTGGCCAGCCCAGGACCGAAAAATTCGACAAATTTCCCGACCACATTTTCCTGACGGAGTAGCTGCGTCACCTTGAGCGCTAAATCTGTCGCTGTTGCAATCTTTGGCAAACTACCTGTCAAGCGGACACCGATAACCTCTGGTACTGGGAAATAAGAAGCCTCACCCAACATAGCTGCTTCTGCTTCAATCCCTCCGACGCCCCAACCAAGGACACCGATCCCATTAATCATCGTCGTGTGACTGTCCGTTCCAAACATAGAGTCTGGATAAAGCAGGCCATCTTTTTCGATAATAACATCGCTGAGAAATTCGATATTGACCTGATGGATAATCCCTGTAGCAGGCGGTACCGCCCGATAGTTATCAAAGGATTGCTCCGCCCACTTGAGAAATTCATAGCGTTCATTGTTGCGTTTAAATTCCAATTCAATATTGTCTTCCAAAGCCGTATCACAACCTGCGAAGTCTACTTGAACAGAATGGTCAATGACCAAATCGACTGGAATTTCTGGATTGATGAGGTCAGGACTACCACCTTGCGCCACTACAGCATCCCGCATGGAAGCTAGATCCACCACGACTGGCACCCCAGTAAAGTCCTGCAGGATGACCCGACTTGGTTTGAAAGGGACTTCTCCCTGTGGAGCAGCAGCCTGATAGTGAATGAGATTAGAAATGTCAGATTTCGTTACGTCCACGCCATCTTCTTTACGAATCAAGGATTCGAGCAAAATGCGAATAGTATAAGGCAACGCATAAATATCAACACCCAATTCTTGACAAGCTGAAATAATGTTAGCGTAATCAAATTCTTTATTTTCAAATGTGAGCGATGTTTTATCCATAAACACACCTCGTCTTTCTATGCTTGATATTATACACCTATATACATTAAAAAACAATAGACTATGTTACGTTTTCTGACATTAAAAATTCAAAAATTTTAATCTTCCAAAATGAAAAGTTAAGAAAACAAGCCAAATCAAGGTTTTGCCCTATATATGGTATCCGTCTGAAAAACGATACACAATATTTAGTTTTATTTGGTTGACTTTGTTTCTCTTTCAGTGTAGACTAGTCAGGTAATGAATTTTAAGGAGAATTGTTATGATTACAGTTTATTCAAAAAATAATTGTGTCCAATGCAAGATGACCAAGCGCTTTTTAGATGAAAACGGGGTTGAATTTAAAGAAATCAATATCGATGAACAACCAGAATTCATCCAACACGTCAAAGACTTGGGCTTCTCAGCAGCGCCAGTCATTGAGACAGAAGGTGAAGCCTTCTCTGGTTTCCAACCAAGCAAACTGAAAGCCCTCATCTCTTAATTTCTACTATATAAAGGAAAGACACTATGAGTTTGAAAGATTTGACGGATGTATCCTACTTCCGCCTCAACAACGAAATCAACCGACCTATCAACGGACAAATCCCCCTCCACCGAGACCAGGATGCGCTGAAAGCCTTCTTTGTGGAAAATGTGGAACCAAATACCATGAAGTTCGCGTCCATGACTGAGAAAATCGAGTATCTCTTGGAGCATGACTATATCGAACGTGAGTTTTTGGCCCAGTATAGCCCAGCCTTCATCGAAAAATTGGCAGCTTTCTTGAAAGACCAAAACTTCCGCTTCAAATCCTTCATGGCAGCCTACAAGTTCTACAACCAGTATGCGCTCAAGACCAATGATGGCAGCTACTACTTGGAAAGCATGGAAGACCGTGTCATGTTCAACGCCCTCTACTTTGCGGAAGGCGATGAAGACTTGGCCATCAACATTGCAAACGAGATGATTCACTTGCGCTACCAGCCAGCTACTCCATCCTTCCTCAATGCAGGACGTGCTCGCCGCGGGGAATTGGTCTCTTGTTTCTTGCTTCAAGTGACAGACGATATGAACTCCATTGGCCGATCGATCAACTCTGCCCTCCAGCTCTCTCGTATCGGTGGTGGGGTTGGGATTTCCCTCAGCAACCTCCGCGAAGCTGGCGCACCTATCAAGGGCTATGAAGGTGCTGCATCTGGTGTCGTGCCTGTCATGAAGCTCTTTGAAGATAGCTTCTCCTACTCCAACCAATTGGGTCAACGCCAAGGAGCAGGTGTCGTGTATCTGGACGTTTTCCACCCAGATATCATCGCTTTCTTGTCCACTAAAAAAGAAAATGCCGATGAAAAAGTCCGCGTCAAAACGCTCTCTCTCGGAATTACAGTCCCTGATAAATTCTACGAATTGGCCCGCAACAACGAAGACATGTACCTCTTCAGCCCATACTCAGTCGAAAAAGAATATGGTGTGCCTTACAGCTACGTCAATATCACCGAAGAATATGATAAGCTAGTCGCCAACCCAAATATTCGCAAGACCAAAATCAAGGCCCGTGAGTTGGAAACCGAAATTTCCAAACTCCAACAAGAATCTGGCTACCCATACATCGTCAATGTCGACACGGCCAACCGCCACAACCCAGTCGCTGGTAAGATTATTATGTCTAACCTCTGCTCGGAAATCCTGCAAGTACAGACACCGAGCGAGCTGACTGACGCCCAAGAATTTACCAAGCTAGGCACTGACGTCTCTTGTAACCTGGGCTCTACCAACATCGTCAACCTCATGCAATCGCCTGACTTTGGTAAATCAATTCGTACCATGACACGCGCTTTGACCTATGTCACTGACCACTCGCATATCGTGGCTGTTCCGTCCATTGACAATGGAAATCAGCAAGCCCACTCGATTGGTCTGGGCGCTATGGGGCTCCACTCTTATCTGGCGCAAAACCTCATGCACTACGGCTCCGCCGAATCAGTCGAGTTCACCAGCATCTACTTCATGCTCATGAACTACTGGACCTTGGTGGAATCCAACAACATTGCCCGTGAGCGCAAGGAAACCTTCTTCAACTTTGAAAACTCTAAGTACGCAGACGGTACCTACTTTGACAAGTATGTGACCGGCCAGTACCAGCCAACGTCTGACAAGGTCAAGGCTCTCTTTGAGGGCATCTTTATCCCAAGTGGCGAGGACTGGGCAGCCCTTCGTGATGCGGTCAAGACCGATGGACTCTACCATCAAAACCGCTTGGCTGTCGCACCAAACGGCTCTATCAGCTACATCAATGACGTGTCTGCTTCCATCCACCCAATTACCCAACGGATCGAAGAACGTCAAGAAAAGAAAATCGGGAAAATCTACTACCCAGCTGCTGGCCTCTCTACTGAGACCATCCCTTACTACACATCCGCTTATGACATGGATATGCGTAAGGTCATCGATGTCTATGCAGCTGCCACTGAGCATGTGGACCAAGGTTTGTCCCTGACCCTCTTCCTTCGCAGCGAGCTACCAAAAGAGCTCTACGAATGGAAATCAGAGAGCAAACAAACCACCCGCGACCTCTCTATCCTGCGTAACTACGCCTTTAACAAGGGTATCAAGTCCATCTACTACGTCCGCACCTATACCGATGATGGCGAAGAAGTCGGCGCAAACCAATGTGAATCTTGTGTAATCTAACTGAGTAAGTTTTGTGGGTTCTATAGAACCTCACTAAGCCACGGCAGCCACTATCTTGTGGTCTGCCTAACTCGTTTCTCCGTTTCGTAAGACTAGAAGATAAGAACAGTTCCTATGGCGAGTTCGACTCGCCGTTTTGCTGTCGCTATCAGTTGAGGAAATAGAGAACCTTGTGGTAGAATGTTAGAGCAAATAACTCTTTTTTCTGCTGCTCACAAACGATACAATAAACAGCACAGCATACACTCTATCAGGAGAACAACCATGACAACCTACTACAACGCCATTAACTGGAACGCGATCGAGGATGTGATTGACAAGTCAACTTGGGAAAAGTTGACCGAGCAATTCTGGCTGGATACCCGTATCCCTTTGTCCAATGACTTGGATGACTGGAGAAAGCTGTCTGCCGAGGAAAAAGACCTGGTCGGAAAAGTCTTTGGGGGACTGACCTTGCTGGATACTTTGCAGTCCGAGACAGGTGTCGAAGCTATCCGTAAAGATGTCCGCACTCCTCACGAAGAAGCGGTCCTCAACAACATCCAATTTATGGAGTCTGTCCACGCCAAGTCCTACTCTTCTATCTTCTCTACGCTTAACACCAAGTCTGAGATTGACGAGATTTTCGAATGGACCAATAGCAACGAATACCTGCAGACCAAGGCCAAAATCATCAACGAAATCTACCAAAATGGAACTGCCCTGCAAAAAAAAGTGGCTTCAACCTTCCTTGAAACCTTTCTGTTCTACTCTGGCTTTTTCACGCCACTTTACTACCTAGGTAATAATAAATTGGCCAACGTGGCGGAAATCATCAAGCTGATCATCCGTGATGAGTCCGTCCACGGCACCTACATCGGCTACAAGTTCCAGCTGGGATTCAACGAGCTGGCAGAAGACGAGCAGGCTGCCATGAAGGACTGGATGTACGACCTCCTCTATCAGCTCTATGAAAATGAGGAAAAGTACACGCAAAACCTCTATGATGCGGTCGGCTGGACCGAGGAAGTCTTGACCTTCCTGCGCTACAATGCCAACAAGGCCCTCATGAACCTGGGACAAGACCCACTCTTCCCTGACTCTGCAGATGACGTCAACCCCATCATCATGAACGGTATCTCGACTGGTACCTCCAACCACGACTTCTTTAGTCAGGTCGGAAACGGCTATCTTCTTGGTGAAGTCGAAGCCATGCAGGATGATGATTATAATTACGGATTGTAAACTAGAAATGCAAACTTACATTTGAGTTTGCATTTTTTCTTTGAAAATTATCAGTACAATTTGCTTATGCTAAATTTTTTATTGCACTTTTTAGGATCGTATATGCTATTATTTTCACTCTATCACCGCTATTAGCACCGATCGGCTTCTTATACCTTCACTTACGCGTTAATGTCTGTAATAAATAAAAGGAGATTCTCATGAAAAAACTATTTGCTCTTACTACTTCACTTATTGCTCTCTTCCTACTGACAGCCTGTGGGACCAATCTAAATGGTACTTGGAAAGCTTCTGATGAGGATGCTAGTGTCGACTATACAATGACTATCAAGGATGAAACGGTCACAATGACGGGCGAGACCGTCATTGGGGATATCGACTTTGAAGGTACGATTGATAAGAAAGAAAAGACCATTGACGGGACAGGCACATTTTGGGGTATCGATCAAGATATGACCATGACCTACGAAGTCAAAGACGACAAGCTGGTCGTTGATTTTGATGGCGATACTATCGAGTTTGAAAAAGCCGAATAAACCCAAAACGCACTCTTTTTCAAGAGCGCGTTTTTTTATGCCAACATGGTCATGGCAAAGGATAATAGGTTATTGGCTGCATGAAGCCCCATAGAGTAGCGAATATCTTGCTTGGCTGCGTACATCCATGCCAAGGCAAATCCGAGTCCGCCATAGATGACCCAGTGGGCCCAGCTCACGGGTCCATGCACAAGGGCAAAGGCCAGAGCCGATAGGAGGCAATAGAGCAAGTAAGTCCCATTTCCATGGATAGTTGGGAATAGATACTTCCCTAGCAGGGCCCGAAAGAGCAGTTCTTCTAGGATAGGGGCACCGACACAGGCTACAAGAAAGCCAATGAGGGGCTGTTTTTGCATAAATGTGACAACAGCTGTCTGGTTGGCGTTGGCTTCTATAGGTACGAGGAATTGGAAAACGAGTATCAGCACCCACAATCCCACTGGCAACCAAGGGTTGGCCAGGAAGCTAGAAATCCCCTCCACTTTCCACTGATAATTTTTTAAAAGGGTCAGGAAGGTCCAGCCGAGCAAAATCAGCAGTGCAAAACCGACAAGGGTATAAATCCAAAGTAGATAGTCTGGGGTGACGATGGTCTGGTCTCCTACCACTTGCTTCACCCCAGAGTTGACAAGCGACATGGCGAAGCTTTGGGAAAAGACGAGGGCGACTCCAAGTCCGATTAGGATGGCAATTCCTTTTAAATAGGTTGTAAATTTCATCGGTTTCTCCTTATTTGAAGTAGCGTTTGATCATGCGCAGGTTGGCAAGATTGATGTAGATGTGAATGCTAGCCACGACCAGCAGCCCAGCTAGTTGCAGCTCCTGAGTCAGAATCGATACGAGGTACAGAATGATATAAAGTTCTGGAAGGAGATACTGGTTGAGGTTGAAGACAATCAGGTAAGACTGCTCATAGTTGGCTTCTTTTTCCCCTTCATCATAGGAGTCCATATAGGCCTTGATTTCCTTAATCGTTGGAAATGCTGAGAGCTTGTAGTTGCGGATTTTTTGGGTCAATTTCATCAGAAGGACTTGTGCTACTAATAAGACTAGCAGCATAGCGATGTCAAAGAAATGGATGGTGAGAGTGGCCATATCTGGCTCTATCACGATGACCCACGAGCAGATAAAGTTGAACAGGGTTAGACTGACCGCAATATTGTAGGCTACAGTCGCAAATTCTAGATAGCGGAAGGTTTTCCGATAGTGGTCATCTACCGCCTCTTCATCCGCTTCATCGGTCAATTCATATCGACCGTGCTCAGTATGGGACAGGTACATATAGACAGCCACTAAGATAAAGCAGAGCAGACAGATCAAGCGGGTCAGATTCAGCAAATTATCAACAGTGAGCCAGCTGACAGACCAACCCTCACCATAGATGCTACCTGCTATAATGCCTGTTATCATTCCTAGGACAGCACCGCCTGCTAAGACACCTATAAAAGAGGCGATGCGTCTCCCTGTTGATAGTTGTTTGTTCTCTTTCATAATCATTCCTCCACAAGACTAAAGACATTTTCTAAGGGTTCGTTGAAGATCTTAGCAATTTTAAGGGCGATGACGACAGACGGCGTATACTCGCCCCGCTCGATGAGGCTGATGGTCTGGCGAGAGACCTGGGCGAGCTTGGCGAGCTCGGTCTGGTTTAGTCCATCACGGGCCCGAAGTTCCTTGAGTCGATTTTTTAGCTCCATGACGACCTCCTTAGACTTGGTAAATCCGAAGGCCACTGAGTGTATCCTCTACTCGTATCTCCATTTTTCCATAGGGAAATAGCAAGAGATAAGCATAGTAGAAATCCCCGATACAGCCCGCTGCGTGAATGGCAGCTAGAAAGACAAAGAAGGCAGGGGAGATCACTCGCAAAGCCATGAGGATAGAAAGTGCCAGGCTAATCACGACAAAGGGGGCCAAACCAATCACCAACATCTGACCACGACTATAGATAGAGCCTGGACTAGTCGCATAGGCCATCAAGGACTTGAGCTTGAAGCCAAACTTGACCTTGTTTTTAGGTTGAAACACCTTAAAAAAGATGCCGTGAATCCCCTCGTGGATGACCAGCAACACGAAGCAACAGATGAGTACAATCCAAATAGCAGACGGGTTTACGACCTCTTCTACAAGCGGAATGCCAAAGGCGGTCTCAAGACCAAGTGCTATCCAGCCGAATAGATAGAGAAATGGAATAACAAGTAAGAGGGCAAGGACATTAAGGATGATGACGATTTTTTTATCGTGCAAAATGTCAATTTCGCGGATGAGTTTCATGATATTGCCTCGCTTTCTGGTTTAATTTCTTTGATGTTTTCGATGCGGACAATGCGGACTTCCGTCCCCTTCTTGGTCTCTCGCTGGATTTTCATCCATTCCTCATCTGCCGCTAAGATATGGTAGACATACGGCCCCGCTTGAATCTCCTCGTCAAAAACAATCGTAGCTCTTGTTTTGACCAAATTTTGAATCAGTTGACTCATGCTGTTTTCTCCCTTGTTTCGCTTCTCTTTTTGTTCCAATTGTTTAATGCGACGAGTAGTCCGTCTGAGCTTCTTAGCAGTATCCGCATAATAAATGATAGCTAATGGCAAGAAGCTCTAAAATAATATTTCCATAGCAGCACCTAAATGAAAAGATCAAGTAAGCCAATGACCATCTCAACTACTCCGTAGAGAAGAATCCCTGCTGCAAGGCCGATGATAAAGGTGGATAGATTTGATTTTACTGTTTTCATGCTTGTTCTCCTTTAGCTTTTTACTTGTCTATAGTGTAACACATCTTTTTCTTTTTGACAAGTATTATTGTCAAAAAATTTATAATTGTTGTCAAAAAGAATGGATTCATAGTCAAAATGACAGGATAAGGTGACAAAAAAAGAGCCTTTCGGCTCTTGACTTCTTATTCAAAACAATCGGCTAGGATAGCAACGCCGCGGTCGATTTCTTCCTTGGTTAAGGTCAGTGGAGGAAGGAGTCGAACGACGTCTACTCCTGCTGTCAGGACGATGAGGCCTTTTTCACGCGCTTTCGTGACGATACTTGCTAAGTCTGCAGTGGTCTGAATCCCAATCATAAGACCTAAGCCTCGAATCTGAGTGACGCTAGCCTTATCAATCAGAGCAGACTTGAGCTGACCTTGTAGATAAGCTGCTTTGTCTTGGACCTGGTCTAGGAAGCCTGGCTCTTGTAAGATCGACAGGACGCTATCCGCAGCCGCCATGGCTAGGCGATTGCCACCAAAGGTGGAGCCGTGACTACCTGGACTAAAAGCGTGACCCAATTCTTTTTTACCCAACATGGCTCCGACTGGGATGCCATTGCCCAACCCTTTGGCCAAAGTGATAATATCTGGGACAATATCGTATTGCTCAAAGGCATACTGAGTGCCAGTCCGACCGATACCAGTCTGGACCTCATCCACGATGAGAAGGAGGCCTGATTCCTGACAGAAAGCCGCTAAATCAGAAACAAAAATCTTATCAGCAGGCAAGACGCCTGACTCCCCCTGAACCAACTCCAGCATGACAGCCGCAGTGTTTTGAGTAACTAAAGCTGAGACAGAATCTAGGTCGTTATAATCCGCATAAGCAAAGTGAGGCACCCCATCGCCAAAACCAGTCTTAATCTTGTCCTGACCAGTAGCGGCCATGGATCCGAAAGTCCGACCGTGGAAGGATTGTTTGAAAGAGATGATGTTTTGTTTGCCAGTAGCTTTTCTAGCTAATTTAATGGCGGCTTCGTTGGCCTCAGCTCCTGAGTTGCAGAAGAAGGCTAGATAGCCGTAGTCCTTGGCTAATTTAGCAGCGACAGCTTCCTGCTGGCTACTTTTATATAGATTAGGGCTGTGCCAGATTTTGGTCAACTGCTCAGCCACTGCTTCTTGGACCTGAGGGTGAAAACCAAGGTTGGTCACCCCGATACCTGTTGAAAAGTCCAAATATTTCTTGCCACTGCTGTCAATCAGGTGATTGCCCTCAGTTGCTACAAACTCGATATCCAAGCGCTTGTAATTGTCAAATAGATGTGTCATGGGCTCCCCCTGTAATCTTCGTGCCTCCAATTAACTTATCCGTGATGATGACGGTGCCGACTCCAGCTTGGACCGTCTGAGCTGCCGACTCTAACTTTGGAATCATGCCACCGACAACAATACCATCCGCAATTTTCTGATCAATATCAGTTAATGTCAGCTGAGAGATGACCTGGCCGTCCTCCAGCACACCAGGAACATCCGTCATGAGGATGAGCTGACTAGCTTTGAGACTTGTAGCAACAGCTGTTGCTAGATAATCCGCATTGATATTGAGCAATTGGCCATCAGCTGTATAGCCCAGCGAGGCGAGCAGAGGGATGGCCCCGTCAGTCAGCAATCTTTCCAGCTCTGCAGTATCAATAGCTGTCGCCTGACCCACATAGCCCAAGTTTTCCTTGTCGAGAAAATCAGCCAGGACAGTCGCTTTCAGATTGACCTGATGAGCAGGAAGACCAGCGGCAGAGAGCTGTGACAGAATGCCTACCCCAACTTGATGGACCAGTGCCTCCTCAACATAAGGAAGGTGACTCAATTCGGTCACGCGCTGGCCGTTGACCTTGCGGCTTTCGATCCCTGCATTTTCCAGCGCAGCAGTAATGGCAAAGCCCCCGCCATGCACGATGACCACATCCTTGCCTGCTTTCTTCCAACGGGCTACTTGCTCCAAAAAATCCTGAGTGAGGGATTGGCTAGCCACGCCGCCAATCTTAATAATGATAAGTTCTTTCATAGTTTCCATTTTCTAAGTCCGATAGAGGGCGTTAATCTTGACATAATCGTAAGAGAGGTCGCAACCCCAAGCCTTCCCCGCCTCTTGGCCTGCATGGAGGTCGACGACGATGTGGATAGTGTCATCCTGCATCACATCGCTCATCTCCTCCGCATCAAAGTTCACAGGGCTAGATGCAATCATGACTGGAATGCCACCCAGAGAAATGTCAATATTATCCACCGGCACGTCCACCCCAGCATAGCCGATAGCCGCTAAAATCCGACCCCAGTTAGGGTCTTCCCCAAAGATAGCCGTCTTGACCAAGCTGGATCCGACGACTGATTTGGCCATCATGCGGGCGTCCAGTGCATTTGGCGCAGAGACAACTTCTACCTCAATCAGCTTAGTCGCTCCTTCACCATCTCGGGCGATTTTCTTGGCCAAATCCTGCATGACATATTCCAGCATGCTGACAAATTTGTCAAAATCTTCCGTGCCAGGCAGAATTTCTTTATTCAAGGTGCAGCCATTTGACATAAGAAGCACCATATCATTGGTTGAGGTATCCCCGTCCACTGTAATCTGGTTAAAAGTGGTTTCGACCAGCTGACTGAGGGCCAGCTGCAAGGTTTTACTGGAAATGACCGCATCACAAGTAATGAAGGCCAGCATGGTCGCCATATTAGGGTGAATCATACCAGAACCCTTGGCGACACCAGCCATAATAACCTCATCTTTGCCAAACATCTCAGAGACTACTACTGTCTTTTCAGACGTATCCGTCGTGAGAATGGCCTTAGCAAAATCAGCACTGTTGCCATTCACCACGATCCGTGAAAAACCATTTTTCAGTGTATCCATGGGCATCAGCTCACCGATGACGCCAGTCGAAGCCACTCCCACCAAATTTGGACTGATTTTTAATTTTTCTGCTGCCCAAGCCTGCATGGTCTTCGCATCTTCATAGCCTTGTTGCCCAGTACAGGAGTTAGCATTGCCTGAATTGACCACGATAGCCTGCAATTTTTGCGATTCCTTGACCGTATCACGAGTCAGGACCAGAGGGGCCGCAATGACCTTATTGGTCGTATAAACTCCAGCGACACTCGCTGGCACCTCCGATACAATCCATCCGAAGTCCATTTTTTTCTTCTTAAATCCAGCGTATAATCCGTCCGCTGAAAATCCTAGCGGACTAGCAATTGTCCCATCGATTACTTTCATAGCATTTCTCTTTTCTAAATTGTGTACTGTGTGGGCTATTTACTTCTTATAAATAATTTGGCGTTCGGCTGAAACCGGTTGTCTCATCTAGGCCCAGCATTAGGTTAAGATTCTGAACAGCCTGTCCTGCTGCGCCCTTCATCAAATTATCGATGACCGAGATGACTGTCAGAACATTGGTCTTTTCATTGTAGGCAAAGCCGATATCTGTAAAATTTGACCCGATAACATTGTGCAGCTCTGGCAAATCCTCTTGCACGCGAACAAAGGGTTTATCCGCATAAGCCTGTTGGAAAATCTCAGCAATCTCTTCTTCCGCCATCCTTTCTTTCAATTTGACATAGCAGGTGGCCATGATGCCACGATTGACAGGCAGGAGCGAGGTTGAAAACTGGATGTACTCCAAATCAGGCGCTACCGTCTGCAAAGTTTGTACGATTTCAGGAATATGCTGGTGATGATTGAGCTTATAAGTCACGTAGTTATCGTGGACATTGACAAAGTGGCTACTATCAGACAGAGCCTTTCCAGCTCCAGTCAGCCCAGACTTAGCATCGACGATGATACTATCTTCTTGCACAATTCCCGCTTTTAAAAGAGGGAGAAGAGCTAGTTCTGTCGCTGTCGCATAGCAACCTGGATTTGCGATAAATTTCTTATCTTTCAAGTCTGTCCATTCTGCAATTCCATAGGTAAATTGGTCCAAAATCTCCTGACTTGCTGGATTTTTTTTATACCATTCTGTATAAAGTTCCGCTGGCAGGCGATGATCCCCAGACAAATCAATCACTGGAAAATCAGCTGTCACAAAATCCGACACCAACTGACTTGCAATACCACTTGGCGTAGCAAAGAAGACTAAATCTGCCTCATCCATAATCAGTTGGCTATCAAATGCCTGAATCTCTAAGTCACAAATGCCCAATAAATAAGGATACAAATCAGAAAGTTTCTTGCCAACCTCCTTCGTTGCATAAATCCCAGACACCTCCACCATCGGATGCTGATGCAATATTTTAATCAGCTCTAAGCCCGAATAACCTGTCACACCTACAACTGCTACCTTCATACGCTCACCTCTAAGAATAAATATACATAACATTTTACATTTTATGCAGCTGATTGTCAAGAATTTTATGAGAAAATATTCACTTTATTTTCAAATATATACAAAAAGAGCAGAAAAACTGCTCTTTTTACAGGTATTTAGTTGTTTTTACTAGCTTCTTTTTGCATAAATTTGTAAAGTCCTGCGTAACGGCCTGTGTAATCTGGCTTCCAAGGTTTGTCTCGTCCAGCAAAGTGGAGAAAAACCGTATTTTCAATTACCCAATCCAAGCCCCATTCATTGCGGCTACGCGCCTGATAGAGAAGGCTGTATCTGGCATCATAGTTGTAAATTTCATCTGGCACACCAATGACGCGGTCCGCATAAAGGCCGTTGAGCACATCCTGATCAGGCAGGATGAGAGCTTGACGATTTTTGACAATGTAGTCTAGGATGGCATCACGTCTCACCACCTGACGAATCTGATGCAGATTCATCAGGAGAATGCCCGTATTAAAATAGGATGAGTCCATTTCATAGTTTTGCAAGCGCAGCTTATTGACCAAGTCCAAAATTTTCCCATCCGCATTGTGGCTAGCTGCTGCATAGAGCTGGTCTCCCATCTCCATTTGATAAAAATCCGTGAAATCATTGAGGCAAAGAATATCCGCATCGAGATAAAGAACCTTATCCACATCTTCTGGCAGAAAGTCCTGAGCCAAGAGGCGATAATAGATGGTATCTGGATAGCGGTCCGTCGTTGGCGCATCTCGAAAAACTTCATCCCCCACAACAATTGGCACATACTTCACCCCAAGCGTCTGGCAAAAGGTAGCCAGTTCCTCAGACTTGGCAAGCACAGTCTTTTGCATGAGGTAGACGGTCAAAGGACTTGTGACCTGCTGGACAATCGAATAAAGCGTCACCTTGAGCTGGTCCACATAGCCATCATCCACGACAAATAGTAAATTCATAAGGTTCCTTTCTTTTTCAGAAAAACCAAGTTCAGTTGAACTTGGCTCATATAGATAACGTTAGTCTAAGTCTTCAATCCCTTTAGCCATGCGTTCTTCACCCCACCAAAGTGGCATCAGTTCACTCATTAAAATGGTCTCTCTTGTTTCAAAGTCCACCATAATCTCCGTATGTTTATTTTCCGCTGACAGTTGCATGATGAATTCACGACAGGCACCACAAGGCATCCCGCTACCACCACCATTAGGAGCTTGGTCACGAAAGGCAATAATGCGTTTGATTTCGGTTTGACCGCTAGATTGATACATATTAAAGATAGCAGCACGCTCTGCGCAAAGATGAAAAACACCTGAGGTCGCTTCAAGGCAAAAACCAGTAAAAATTTGTCCATTGGCTGCTTCAATAGCTGCTACCACATGATTAGCATAGACAAAGGGCGAGACATAATGAGGCTTAAATTGACCTTTAGCTGCCTCGTATAATTTGTCCCAAATATCCATTGTTATCACCTCTTACAACTGTTCGCCGACAGCTGCTAAAAGCTCCGAAATCTTGCTGGCGTCACTTCCACCTGCCATAGCCATGTCTGGTTTACCACCACCTCGACCAGCGACGATTGGCGCAAGGGCTTTGATGACATTGCCTGCATGGATATCAGCTGACTTGCTAGCAACCAGCACATTGACTTTGTTGCCGATAGCTGCGACCAGCACCAACACGTCAGAGTAGTCTTTTTGTTTCCACTTGTCGGCAAAGGTGCGTAGCGCCCCTGCATCTGATACAGACACTTGGCTAGCGATGTAGCGCAGGCCGTTTGCTTCCTTGACGTCTTTGAAGATGTCGCCTGCCTGAGCTGCTGCTGCTTTTTCTTTCAGCTCTGCATTTTCTTTTTGAACATGGCGGAGCTCCACAGCCAGTGCCTCTACTTTTGTAGGCACTTGATCGATTTGAGGTACTTTGAGGGTTTGAGCTACTGCTTTGAGAGCATCTTCACGGTCACGCAAAGCCAGATAAGCCTCTTTCCCAGTAACCGCTAAGATACGACGAGTTCCAGAGCCAATTCCTTCTTCTTTGACAATCTTGAAGAGACCGATTTCCGAAGTGTTGGCAACGTGAGTCCCCCCACAAAGCTCAATGGAGTAATCACCAATGGTCACGACACGGACAACTTTACCATATTTCTCACCAAAGAGAGCCATGGCACCCATGCCTTTTGCGGTGTCTACATCTGTCTCAATAGTCACCACATCAATGGCCTCCCAGATTTTGGCATTGACTTCTTCTTCGATACGACGCAGTTCGTCAGCTGTCACCGCTTCAAAATGAGTAAAGTCAAAGCGCAGGAAACCTTCTTCATTGAGGGAACCCGCCTGCGTTGCATGCTCACCGATGATATTGTGAAGAGCTGCATGGAGCAAGTGAGTAGCCGTATGATTTTTCTCAACATCACGACGACGTGCCGTGTCAATTTCAAGCCTGTAAGTCTCACCAAGCGAGATACTTGCCAGCAGTTCTACCGTGTGCAATGCTTGCCCATTTGGCGCTTTTTGCACATCTACGACTTTTGCCACAGGGTCACCAGCAGCATTTTTCACGAGACCGTGGTCTGCCACTTGCCCACCCATTTCAGCGTAAAATGGTGTTTGGTCAAAGACGAGCAGAGCTTGACCTTCTGACACCGCTTCGGTGCGCTCATTATCTGCTACAATCACAGACAGTTTTGCTTCAAGAGTGCTTGCTCCGTAAACAAAGGCAGAGTTTTCCGTGATGCCAGCCAGAGTCTCATTTTGCATGCCCATAGAGCCACCTTTGACAACAGCTGCGCGGGCACGATCTTGCTGCTCTTTCATGGCTGCTTTAAAGCCATCATGGTCAATCTTGTAACCTGCATCCTCTGCCAATTCTTCGGTCAATTCAACAGGGAATCCGTAAGTGTCATAAAGTTTGAAAATTTCCTTACCATCAAGTGTATCTTTACCAGCTTTTTTCAGCTCAGCCAGCAAGTCTTCCAAATGACCTGTACCAGCGTCAATGGTACGAGCAAAGGTTTCTTCTTCACGTTTGACAATTTTCTCGATGAAATCACGTTTTTCAAGCACTTCTGGGTAGTAGCTTTCCATGATTTGCCCAACAGTTGGCACCAATTTGTAAAGGAAAGCTTCATTGATACCGAGACGGCGACCATGCATCACCGCACGACGAAGGAGACGACGAAGGACATACCCACGACCTTCATTTCCAGGCAACGCCCCGTCTCCGATAGCAAAGCTGAGGGCACGAATGTGGTCAGCGATGACCTTGAAACTCATGTTGTCGCCATCTTGGTCATAGGTTTTGCCAGACATTTTTTCCACTTCACGGATGATTGGCATAAAGAGGTCAGTCTCAAAGTTGGTTTTCGCCCCTTGGAAAATAGCTGCCAAACGCTCCAGACCTGCGCCCGTATCAATGTTTTTGTTAGGCAACTCCTTGTACTCGCTACGAGGCACCTCAGGGTCAGCATTAAATTGAGAAAGAACGATGTTCCAAATTTCGATATAGCGGTCATTTTCAATATCTTCTTCCAAAAGACGAATACCGATGTTTTCTGGGTCAAAAGCTTCGCCACGGTCAAAGAAAATCTCTGTGTCAGGTCCAGAAGGTCCAGCACCAATTTCCCAGAAATTGTCTTCAATTGGAATCAAGTGACTCGGCTCAACCCCAAGCGAAACCCAGCGGTTATAAGAATCCTTGTCATCTGGATAGTAAGTCATGTAGAGTTTGTCTTTGTCAAAAGCAAACCACTCAGGGCTGGTCAAAAGTTCAAAGCCCCACTCAATAGCCTCATCACGGAAATAGTCCCCGATAGAGAAATTCCCCAACATTTCAAACATGGTATGGTGGCGAGCCGTTTTTCCGACATTTTCAATATCGTTGGTACGGATTGATTTTTGCGCATTGGTGATGCGTGGATTTTCAGGAATGACAGACCCATCAAAATATTTTTTGAGTGTCGCAACCCCAGAGTTGATCCAAAGCAGCGTTGGGTCGTTGACCGGCACCAGATTAGCCGACGGCTCCACAGCATGACCTTTTGATTTCCAAAAATCAAGCCACATTTGACGAATTTGCGCTGAGCTTAACTGTTTCATTTGAAACTCCTTTATATTTATAAATGTTATATTTTCTTTTTTGGTACTTTCCTTAAGTGGTGGACTGTCTGGGGTTGAGACTTAAGAAGCAAGCTGTGCTTGCTTTAATCCGCTTCCTAAGGCGATTATCAAAAATACAAAAAACAAAACGACAAAATCACTAAAGGGAGGGCGATTGCTGTCGCGGTACCACCTCCATTCAATGACCTTGTCATTCTCGTTGATTATTTAATTGTGAAATCAAGTAGCACCGATTTCAATCGACCCTAGCTCGCAGCGACCGCTAGTTTTCTGTACTCGATTTTGAAATCTTTTTCTTAATTATTCTTCTGATGAGCTTTCTTCTGTTGAAGAATCATCTGTAGATTCTTCGCTAGACGCATCGGTACTTTCTTCTGAAGATTCTTCAGTTGTTTCCTCTTCTGAAGTTGTTGAAGTAGACGATGAAGTTGTCACATATTGTGAAATCAAGCTTTGGAAAGCTTCATCTTTCACTTTAACGTTTGCTTTTGTCAATTCTTCTGAGATGACACTTGTGATAAAGGTGCTATCATTTTCTTTTTCAGTCAAAATAGCTTCTTTCAAGATATCTTTGTAGTCTTCCCAGTTATCTGATTTCTCAGTTGCTGAGACCAATTTGACAACGTAGTAACTTGCAGTGTAGGTCGTATAATCAATGACAGATACCACAGATGAGGCTACTTGACCTTCATCCAAAGCAAAGATGGCCGTTTGAACATCTGTCGGTACGACAGTTGAAGTTGAATCGAAGGTAATTGTACCAGTTTCATCTGCATCAGACAGGGTAGCATTTTCTGAAACTAAGGTTGCCCAATCGGCATCTGATTGTTGAGCAGCTGCAAGCACTGTTTCAGCAGTTTCTTCATCGCTCACTTTGATGATTTGGGCAGTTACTTCTGGAGTATAGGCTTCGAATGCTGCCTCAAAATTTTCATCAGTCAATTCATCCTTAGCTGCTTCAGACACTGCATACTCAACCAATTTATTGGTGCGGATTTGCGCTTTGTAAGTTTCGGTTGTCAATCCAGCTGAGGACAGGGCTGATTCAAATGAGTCCCCATATTGTTCCGCAGTTTCATTGTAAGCATCATCAACATCTGAATCGCTCACTTTGTCACCGTAAGCTTCTTCAAACACCTCTGAGATAACCATTTCAAGCAAGACTTGTTGAGCTGATGAATTTGTTTTTACGGTTTCGTAGAATTCATCTACGGTGATCGAGCCACCTTCCATCGTTACGATGTCTTCTGAGTTAGAACAAGCTGCTAAAGCTGCCGCTGAAAAAAGTGTCACAGCTCCAAGAGCAATCTTTTTTGTCAGTTTCATTAAAAACCTTCTCCTTTTTTTCGTTAACTTTATCATTATACCATACTATCGAGCGATTTTCTTAAAAAAATCTTAAAACAAGTGAACATCTTGGACATTTTTTCGCAAGATTAAGAGGCCGTCACTCATGGACACCAGACTCGCAGTCAAATCTGGATTGTCCAGCGTTGCATCAAAGAGTCGTTGGAGCCCACGATAGATGGTACGTTGGCCACGGCGCACCTCCATGATATCACGGGCTACATCCCCACCTTGGAAAATATCATCCAGAATAACCAGCCCGCCAACCTTAACTTTTTTAAGCACTTCAGGAAGAAAGACGATATACTTGGATTTAGCCGAATCCATAAAGACAAAATCATAGGTATCATCTGGCAGAGTTGGCAAGATGTCTAAGGCATCCCCTTCCAGAAGCTCAATCTGCTTTCTGCTATCGTACTTAGACAGGTTTTCCCTCGCAAAACCCAGCATCTCCTCCTGTCGCTCAATCGTCGTAATCTTAGAGGTCGGGTTATTTTCAGCCATGAGGAGGGCGGAGTAGCCGATGGCAGTCCCGATTTCGAGGACATGGGCAGGCTGGAGAGTCTGCATCATGAGACGGAAATAAGCTACCGTTTCATGTGGGATAATGGGAATGTTCTCCGCACGGGCAAAGTCTTCTAATTCTTTTAAAAATCCAACATTCTGCGCCTGACGAGTCCGCATAAAATCAACGATTTCTTCCTTAACCACTGGACGACGCATATTGTGATTTGCGTTTTTACTATATGTTTCAACCATAGGTTCTATTATAACCTGTTTCAAATTTAATTTCAAAAAATTCACTAGTAGCAGTATTTTTCAAAAATATGATATGATGAAAGAGAGCAAAGGAGAACGTATGAAAGCAAGTGAACGTCGTCAAAAAATCCTTCATACCCTGTCACAAACTACTGACCCCATTTCCGCATCGACACTGGCTAAGGCGCTTTCTGTTAGCCGGCAAATTATCGTCGGAGATGTAGCTATCCTCAGAGCTAATCAGCATGACATTTTATCCACACCCAAAGGGTATATCCTGCCACCTAGCCATTCTCATCTCGCTTATGTTGGAAAAATCGCTTGTCTGCATGGTCCAGAAGAAGCTGAAAAGGAAATGCGGTTAATTGTGCAGGAAGGTGGGATCATAGAGGATGTTTCGATTGAGCACCCTATTTACGGCTTACTGACCTCCTCTCTCAATATTCAGACCGAAAAAGATATCCAGCAATTTATGACTCGTATAGAGAAATCCAAGGCCGGTCTTCTCTCCGATTTGACACAAGGCATTCACCTTCACACCATCTCTTGCGCTTCTGAAAACATATTTGACCGAATAAAAGCAAAATTAGCTGCTGAAGGGATTCTTCTTACTGATTGATTACTGATTGATAATGAGCTAAACCTTACAGGTGTCTTGACACCTGTAAGGTTTTTTCTTATAATAGCAAAAAGGAGATTACTATGAAAAAAACACAGACCAAATCATTGGCTTTTTCTGCTATTTTGACAGCTTTTGGCATTTTGATACCCATGATAATGCCCGTAAAAGTTGTCATTGGACCTGCTTCTTTCACGTTAGCTAGCCATGTTCCGATTTTTATGGCCATGTTCATCTCTTTGCCCGTCGCGATCTTTGTGACAATTGGGACCGCTCTTGGGTTTTTACTAGCTGGTTTTCCAATTGTCATTGTTACGCGTGCCCTCTCTCACATTCTTTTTATCCTACTTGGTGCCAGCATTCTCAAAAAAAGGCCTCAATTATTGGACAAGCCTCTCCCTACTTTTCTCTTCGCACTTGTCTTAAATGTACTTCATGGTCTTGCAGAATTCGGCGTCGTTTTACTTCTAACTACGGGTTCTCAATATACAAGCAGCTACCTCCTATCACTATTCGGTCTAATTGGTATCGGCGGTTTTATTCACGGAATGATTGATTTTTACCTGGCTCTCTACATCTACCGTTTCTTGCGGGATAAGGTTGGCGTCCACTTTTCAAGTTATTAAAGCAAAACAGCAACTCACTCGAGCTGCTGTTTTTAGTTTATACAATTTAGAAGGCTAGTAAGCCTTATGCCAAATGGGCGCCTTTTTCTACTAAGGCTTCCAATTCTGTCAAGCGTGCTTCAAAGACCTTGAAGGCATCGTTGAGGTAGTCTTTCTGGGTCATATCGACTCCTGCTTTTTTCATGACATTGAGGGCATAGTCAGATGAGCCTGCCTTGAGGTAGTCCAGGTAGCGGTCGATGTCTTCCTGGGTCCCGTGGACAATCTTATGAGACAAGGCAGACGCTGCCGCAAATCCTGTCGCATACTGGTAGACATAGAAATTGTAATAGAAATGCGGGATGCGAGCCCACTCGTATTGGATAAAGTAGTTGTCTTCAGCAGAAAGGCCGTAGTACTTCTCATTGATGGCCGCATAGGTCTGGTTGAGGAAGTCAGCTGTCAGTACTTGGCCTTCTTGGTCTGCCTGGTAGATGGCCTGCTCAAACTCGGCAAACTGGGTCTGACGAAAGACTGTTCCGCGGAAGCCATCTAGGTAGTGATTGAGGATAGTGAAGCGTTCCTTATCGTCTGTCACCTCTTGCAGGAGTTTTTCAGTCAAGACATTTTCGTTCGTCGTCGAGGCAATTTCCGCCAAAAAGAGGGAATAATGGCCGTAGACATAAGGCTGGGTCTTGCGGGTATAGACGGAGTGGATAGAGTGGCCCGTCTCATGGACCAGGGTATAGAGGTTGTCCAGGTTGTCCTGCCAATTGAGCAGCATAAAGGCATTGGTGTCGTAGGCACCACCTGAGTAGGCACCAGAGCGCTTGCCTTCATTAACATGGACATCAATCCAGCGCTGACTGTAGGCATCGGCCACATGACCTGCATACTCTTCTCCAAAGACAGAAAGGGCAGACTGAGCTTTGTCGAGGGCCTCTTCGTAGCTGATCTTGTAGTCAGACTCAGACAGGGGACGGTACATATCGTACATCTTCAGATCATCGATACCAAGGACTTTCTTTCGAAGATTGATATAGCGGTGCAACAGGGGTAGGTGCTCATTGACCGCTTCCACCAAGGTATCGTAGACAGACTCAGGGATGAAGTTTTCGGACAGGGCGGACTCACGCGCACTCTTGAAATGGCGGAGCCGTGCTTGAAGATTATTGACCTTGACATTGGACTGGAGAGTCTTAGCGTAAGTGTGCTGGAACTGCTCATAGGTAGAGTAGAGGGTCTCGTAAGCTTCCTGACGGACATCACGGTTGCTAGACTCCATAAAGGAAATGTAGTTGCCGTGTGACAAGGGAACTAGGTGACCGTCTTCGTCGGCAATCTCAGGGAAACGCAGACTAGCATTGTCCAAGATAGAGAAGGTCTCTCCAGGGCTGGCAAAGACCTCGCTTGAAGCTGCTAGGACTTCTTCGACTTCTTGGGAGAGGATGTGCGGTTTTTGGGCCAGGAGTTGTTCAATCTGGTGACGATAGAGCTCTAACTTTGGCTCAGCAGCGTAGAAGGCTTCCAGCTGCTCCTCTGTAATCTCCAAAAGCTCTGGCTGGAAGAAGGCAAAGACTTGAGAGAATTGGGAATAGAGAGCCAGGGCCTTGGCTTCTAACTCCTGATACTGGGCGACACGGGTGTCCTGGTCGTTTTTCATAGAGGCGTAGACATAGAGCTTTTCCAGACGGCGGCTGAGGGCCAGCTGGGCCTCACTGATTTCCAGGAAGGACTGGGCAGAGTCCAGGAGATGCCCTGCATAACCTTTGGCTGCTTCAACAGCTTCTTGGAGGGCTGACAACTCCTCCTCCCAGGCTGCATCGGTCGCAAAGATTGTGGTCAAGTCCCACTGGTATTTTTCTTCGATTTCATGGCGTTCTTGTGACATAATTTCCACCTTTTCTATTTTCAATGCCCTTATTATAGCCTATTTTGGATGCGATTTCTAGCCCCAGCCCAAGCCTGATAAAAGGCTGGCGGATAGAGGATTTGCTTGGATTTATCGGTCGTCTTTTCATAGAAGCTTTGGAAATGGGTATAGTAAGCTGACAGTCCACTTCTTATCTGGGCAAAGCCCATAGATGATACGGGAGGATGGAGCTGAGGGTAAAAGTCCTCCACCTGCCAGGTCAGGAGATTATCCCCTGATGCGTAGGCCTCAGCCTGTCGCTCCATCCACTTTTTATCCTGATAGCGGAGCTTCTTGGCTACATAGTCAGCGATATGATGGTCCAGCCTGCCAGCTAACCTCGGCATCTTCTGCGCTTGATAGGGCAGACGCAAGATGCCCAGAAGACTCCCTCGTCCAAAGGAAAATCGCCTAGTCAGACACTGCACACGTCCATGCAAGTCCTCATGAATCAGATAGCGCAGCCGCAGCTCTTTTTTCTCCAAATCCAGCTCCCAGAGATGGAAGCCCATATTGGCTGAAAAATAGAGAAAATCCTTTTGTAGACTAGTCAGCTGCTTGCCCAGCCAGAGTTTGGGCCCTAGGAGCCAGAGGACCCGTACCCCAGCCTGGTGATAAGCTCTACTCCTCTCCCGCAGGCGCTGTTGCGACAAGGGCGAGCACTGGACTTCCAAGGCTAGTTTGTCTGCGACCAAGAGGTCGGCAATCTGGTTGATGGCGGAAATACGTGCTTCAACTTGGATAGGTCTTTCTGACTTGACCCATTCATAAAGCGCTAGCTTAAGAGCTAGATGCAAAGCTGACTCATTCTCCGAAAAAGCCTGGCAATCCGACAGGCTGACGTGGGCAAAATGGGCCTGGACAATGGATCCGCGCTTGAGCCGAACAGGCTGATAGCAGCCAGGACAGAGGTGGTCGCCCTTGGGTAAATCGGGCTTATCGAGTAGGTTGACCAGCTGGTGGTCAGTCGTGAGAGCAGTGAGCATAGGACCTCCTGCTTCTTTATTCGTAAAAGAATACAAAAATATGATTTGATTTCAAAATTAAATTTTGCTATAATATGGTCATCATTAAGAAAGGAGATTTTTATGGTTCCAATTCAGAAAAGCAAGGCCCCTTTTATTTTGGGCATTGTATCAATTGTTGTAGGTTTTTTTATTCCAGTTATTGGGGTGATTTGTGGGATTATCGGCCTCGTTTTAGCTAACAATGGAAATAAAAACTTGCAAGAGCAAGAGCAATTGCAAGCAAGCATTGAAACGAGCTTCCCAACGCCAGAAAAACCACTCAACTATAAAACGGAAACAATTCTCAACGTTATCGGTATTGTGTTTTCTGTTATTAACTGGATTGCAGGGATTATCCTCCTGTCAAGTTAAAATACTCATTGAAAATTTGAGCATGAAAGATCCCTCATTAAACACTTAATGAGAGCTCTTTTTGTTTGTCAATAGTTCCTATTTCTTCAAAATACTTTATCATAATTTTTCCGCATCTTTTCGACGGCGTGGACCCGTTCCGTACTGCTTTGCCTCTTCATCTTCTTTATACGGCAACCAAGCTGCGAGAAGGAAGTAGCCGATGACAAAAAGAAACCAAACTTGAGTAAAGAAGACTAAGGCTAAAAAGACTGCCCTGACCAGCCAAGGAGAAAGAGAAAATTTCTGTGCAATACCTGCTAAGACACCTGTCAACAGCTGATTTTGTCTGCTTTTATAAAATCCGTGCATCGTGTATTCCTTTCATGTGAAACTGCCCCTCTCGCATGCGAACTTGGACGTAGAGAGGCGTCTGCCCTTCTTTTTCAAAGAGATAGGGGAGACTTTTCTTTTTGCGATTGACGCGTATTTGGTCAGCACCACTTTCGATCCTTCCCTTTACAGCCTGTTGTCGTGGGCTTTGGAATTGTACATCCGCTTGTCTCACCTGTAAAAAGATGTGCTGCGAGTGCTGACCCTGACTGATAATCCGAATGCCTCCCTGTCTAGCTTCGCGACTTGTCAAGGTAACGTCTTCAAATGGTAAATAATCCAATTTGACCTCCGCCTTTCCAACATCCATTTCTAAAACAGAAAACCATCGGTCAGGAAGGGCTAGGCTGATCTGGCAGGGAAGGTTGGACTCAAACCGTAGCGTCTGGCCCTCCAGATAAACTTGCGGTAACTGATTTTGAGCCGCTTGTTGTGAAAATTGGAGATTCAGCCTGATTTGAGCATTTTTATTTTTAGTAAAGGTGATTTTCCCATCTGGTATTTTGAGGTTCAAAGTCTCAATCTGATCAAAGAAGTATTCTTGCTTTGCCTTAGATGATGAAAAAACTTTGAAAGAAGGCATGGTAAAACCTAGACGTTTCTTTTCTTCGACAAAGAGAATATCTTCTTCACCCAATTCTAGAAAGCAGGCACGCGCCTCTTCTTGGGTCAAGACACCTTTTTCGAACAGCTCTAAGACTCGTTCTTGACTGGCTTTCGTCATCTTTTCACCTCAATTCTCTACTAGTATACCAAATTTTACTAAAAAGAAATCAGCCCAAGGACTGATTTCACTTTCCTTTGATGAGAACACCACGACAGCGGCCACAGCGGTATTTTTTCAGGTCAATTTGGCGACGTCTGACATAGACTTGCCCGCAGGCTTGGCACCGATACTGGTGAGTGGTCTGACTTTTGCTAGAAAGAGCTGGTGCAAAGCGCAGTCCATCCACAGCTTTTAGCAGAGCTTTAAAATCAGCATCCCCATGCCGATAGCCCTTTTTCTCAAAATAGAGATGATAATGGCAGAGTTCATGCCGCACAATTTTTCGAAAAACGTCTAGACCGTGCTCTTCCAGCATTTTGGGATTAAAATCCAGATGACCGTCCTTAGGGAAAAATCTGCCACCTGTTGAGCGCAGACGCTGGTTCCAGCGCGCTTCATGCTTGAAGGGTCTTCCGAAGTCTGTCAGCGAGACTTCTCTTACATAATCAGTGAGATTCACGAGGTTCCACCAGGGTCAGATTGACTTTCTCACGCACCGTATCCAGCTTATGCACCCAGACAGTGACCAAATCTCCAACGGACACCACTTGGCTTGGATGCTTGACGAAGGTCTTGCTCATATTGGAGATATGGATGAGGCCATCTTCGTGAATGCCAATATCCACAAAAGCTCCAAAATCAACGACATTACGGACAACACCTTCCAATTTTTGACCAATTTGCAAGTCTTTAAAGTCTAAAACATCCTGACGAAGAACAGGCGCCACAAAGTCATCCCGCAAGTCACGACCTGGCTTGAGTAAGTCAGCTATAATATCTTTCAGCGTTTCCTGACCGATATCTAATTTTTCGGCTGTCTCTGCCACATTGACCGCTGAAAGACTGGCTTGCGCTGCTTCATCTAAGACGGTAATATCCAGTAATTGAAAGAGCTCTTCAACTGCCTGATAAGACTCTGGGTGGACACCCGTATTATCTAGAATATTGTCCCCATTTGGAATGCGTAAAAATCCTGCCGCTTGCTCAAAGGCTTTGTCCCCCAAGCGTGGAACTTTTTTCAGTTGTGCACGGGTCTTGAGGGCACCATTTTCCTCACGATATTTGACAATATTCTCAGAAATGGTCTTGTTGAGTCCAGCTACATGGCTCAGCAAAGCTGGGCTGGCTGTGTTGACATTGACACCAACCTGATTGACAACCGTATCGACGACAAAGTCTAGACCCTCGGTCAGTTTTTTCTGATTGACATCATGCTGATACTGGCCGACTCCGATGGATTTTGGATCGATTTTAACCAATTCTGCCAATGGATCTTGGAGACGTCTGGCAATAGAAATGGCAGAACGTTTTTCAACCGTCAAGTCTGGAAATTCATGCCGTGCTAGCTCAGAAGCGGAATAAACAGAGGCCCCGCTTTCATTGACAATCACATAGCTAATCTCTGGAAAATCTGCTAAAATTTCCGCTACGAAAGCCTCTGACTCGCGGCTGGCAGTCCCGTTCCCAATCGCAATGATTTCCACCTGATATTGACCAAGTAAATCTGCCAAATCCTTTTTGGACTGGGCAATTTGAGCATTTGAAGCTGGTTTGACAGGGTAGATGACCTGAGTGGTCAAGAGTTTCCCTGTTGGGTCTACCACAGCCAATTTTGCCCCCGTACGAAAGGCAGGGTCAAATCCCAAAACCGTTTTTCCTTTGAGTGGCGGCACCAAGAGAAGATTACGTAGATTTTCTGAGAAAAGGGTGATGGCACCTTCCTCTGCGCTTTCCGTCAATTCTGTCCGTACACGGCGTTCCATAGCAGGAATGATTTTTTTCTTGACTGCTTGAGAAATGGCTTCTTCAATATAAGCATTTTTTTGTGGAAAACGGACAGCGAAGAATCGCAAGATCTTGTCTAGATTATGGTCAAAACCAACTTTAAGCGCCCCAATCTTTTCTCCACGATTGAGAGCAAGCGTCCGGTAGCCCTCCATTTTTGCTACTTTCTCGGAGAATTCATAGTAAATCTGGAAAACCAATTTCTCATCTGCTGCTGCATCTTTCAATTCAGACACGATAGCAGAATGGTGCAAGATTTCTTGGTAGGTCCAGGCCCGAAGTTTTGTATCTTCCGAAATGGCCTCTACCAAAATATCTACCGCTCCAGCTAAACTCTTTTCTGCTGTCTCAAAGCCGTCTGTCACAAAGTTAGTTGCTTGTTCTTTTAAGTTAGAAACATTTTGCAAAATAAGCCGAGCGAGTGGAAAGAGACCTGCCTCCCGAGCAATGGTCGCTTTTGTCCGACGTTTTTCCTTGTAAGGCAGATAGAGTTCCTCAACATCTGCTAATTTTTCCGCATCCTGAATAGCTTTTGCCAATTCTGGCGTCAACTTTCCTAATTCTGTGATTTTGGCTAAAACCGCTTCTTTTCGGTCCGCCAGCGCCGTCATCGACTTGTCCAAATCTATGATGGATTTGATGACTACCTCATCCAAATTTCCCGTCGCTTCCTTACGGTAACGGGCAATAAAGGGAATGGTGTTGCCATCTGCTGTCAAGGTCAATACCGTTTCAATTTGTTTTACAGTCACACCCAAATCTTGGGCAATTTTCAAATATTTTTCTTCCATAGGCTCTATTATACCACAGACTTGGGAGACGATTTCAATCGAAAAGAAAAAAGCTGAGCAACTTTACTCAGCTTTTCTGATTCTTTCAAAATTTTTCTTTCCAGCTTTATTTTTCAAAAAATCAACCAATTGCACCAAACCGTAGGCAGCCAATGGCAAGAGGAGTACCATGTAAGGATAGACATATTGGCTCTTTGTTTCCCAAAAGAGGTGAAAAAGAAATCCACCTGACAGGTAAATCGTTGGTAGCAACAAGAAAGTCTGCTCACTCGTCGGAAACTGCCTTCCGAAAGCCAATGCCGCAAAGACTCCCAGATAAATCAACACTAGAATGACGTGCGCAAAAAAATACAGCATCGGGCGCAGTTTACCATCTTCTCGGTATATACTTTTGGTCAGAGTACCCTCGACTTCTTGGCCATCCGTTTTCATCGGACCAGACCAGATTGACTGGAAGAGACTATCCGTCCAAGTGGACAGGATTTTATTTCGGAAAAATCGGAGCGTGTATCGCGGATTCGTGATAAATGTCGTCAATCGATCTGCCAAATCCTGCTTACTTTCTTGTTCAATGGCCTCAAAATCGCCTTCCGTTTCCGTGTAGACATTCTCCACATAGGCATCATACCAGCCAGCGATACGGCCATACATGGGGGTATCATTGAGCCCCATGGTCACCCAGGCAATCTTGGGAATACCTGACAAATCTTGACCAGACAGTTCTTCATAGTGGCAAGTAATTGCGTGATTACTGAGGGAGAATGACACAAAAGCTACTCCTACCATTGCTAGATAAGTCCAATCTTTCTTTCGAAGAAAATCAAGCAACGCGACAATCGCAAAACTCATGGCAAGTATGATGTAATTATTGCGAACAAGGCAGGCCAGCAAGAGACTGAGTACAAAGCCGATTGCCATCAGGATATTTTTCTTCTGGCGATAGCGGATAAAGCAATCCTAAACTAGTGTAGAGAAAAACAGTCCAGGGATTAAACCATAGGCAAACAGGATGAAAAAGAATTGGGGTAAAAATAGAAAACTGAAAAGGATAAATACATTAGTCACTCTGCGGTCCGCAAACCAGAGCTTCGTCACCTGAGCGAGCATGCCATTCATCCCAAGCACCAGTATCAAATTGATCCCAAAGAATACTTTAGTAGAATTGGTGCGAAAAACGGTCAATAGTAAGCGTTCAAGACTGACGAGTCCTAGTTGATGGGGGTAACGGTAGAGATAGGCATCTTCAGCTAAGGAACTTAGATTGCCATTATTGATGGCAAGTGCACTCTCATAGACCATGCGGGCATCGTGCCGTAAAATCCAGGTCACATGCGTCATCATGTAAACTCCAGCCACTAGGTAAACCGCCGCTCCTGAGAGGTAAAGCCACCGACTCTTGATAAGAGCCAATTTGTCCACAGAAAACCACAAGACAAGGGCAACGACTAACAGAGCAAGGTAAAGGAAGGGCGAGGCAAACTGCATATGAGCCATTTCCGAACCATCCATGGGAAGGCTGGTCTGCACCACCAAACTGCCAACCAACAACAAAGCTACCAATCCTAATGACCAGACATGGGCTAGCCTCGTCAAGAGATTACTCAATTTTTCCAAACTTCTTTTCCTTTTCATTGATACAGTTTATTGTATCCTACATTTTTCAGCTTGTAAATAAAAAACCTGGAAAGCCCAGGTTCGCGAATTTATCGTAAGTCAATGCGTTTTGACAATTGTTCAATGAGCAGCGCGCCAACAAGGAGCGATGCAAATTCCCCAATCGCTGTCGTAAACCAGGTAAAGAGGAAGGGCCTTTGGTAGAGGACATTGAGTTCAATGGCAATCGTAAACATGCTGAGGGAGAAGAAAATGGCAAAGTAGAAAAATGCCTTGTTAAAGAGTCCGCCTATGATGCGTTCTTGCATGTGTTTTTCAAACAACATAACGCCTAGGGTCACAAAGACCAAGGTAGACAAACCGCCAACCACTGCATCCACTGGACCAAAACCGATGAAGTTAGCAATCATGCAGCCGATCGTAATCCCAACGATGTATTTCTTATTATAAAAAGCAAGAAAATTCATCATCTCAGAAATCCGAAACTGGTAGGCACCATAAGACATCATATTGAGGGGCGGCGTGACGGTCAACACCACATAGATAGCAGCAACAAGCGCAACTTTGACCAGGTCAGAAGCTGTCCATTTATTTGTATTCATAAAAATTCTCCTTTGGCGGCTAAACCGCTTGTAATATGCTTGGCTAAAGGGGGAAGTGCCAAGGGTCACTCACTAAAAATCGTCAGCAACGTCGTCTAGTATAGCATATTTCTGCAAAAAATGGTAGACTATTTTCATGAATACAATTAAGAAATTACTGAAAAACGAAGTTGTCCTTTATCTCATCTTTGGTGTTGCTGCGACGCTGGTCTATATGGTGAGTCGCCTGTTCCTATCGGCCCAGCCTGCTGCTATTGCCGCTGTCATTGCCAATATCATCGCCACCCTTTTTGCCTTTGTGACCAATGACCGTATCGTCTTTGCGCAGCAAGTGCAAGGATGGTTTCCACGTCTGATCAAATTTACCACTGCTCGTCTCTTTACCATGGCGCTGGACGTGGCATTGGCTTGGATTTTCGTCCAACAATTTCCTCAAATCATCGGACAATTTGTCCATAACAACGACCAGCTGGTTAACGCCATCGAAACTGTTTTTGCCCAGGGTGCGGTCATCGTCCTCAACTACATTCTCAGCAAATTCTTCGTATTTACAAAAGAACAGGAAGACTAATCGTCTTCCTGTTCTTTATAGCTTGGTAAGATTTCCTCATCCTCTAAGGCACGCCTGCGAGCCTGCCGTTCTCTGCGCACTTGTTGGAGTTGCTTTAATTCTTCACGGCGCTGCATGCGGTAGCGGATGCGTTGGATGATGGAAACCACATCCCCTTTCCTAGTGACAAATTCATCTGTCGCCAAGCTCTGGAAGGTGGCATTGAGCACCGCTCCTAGAATCAAGATATTGGCCAAAAAGAGGAACCAAAGCATCATAATCAGAATCACAACCGTTGTGACAAAGCGGAAATTCATAAGGCGAGCCGCATAGGAATCCAGATACATGCCAAAAACGTGTCCAAAGCCAGCCATCACCGCTAGGACGAAGAAGGTGCCCGGTAGCACATAGCGAATTTTCCCAATACGGACATTGGGCAAAATCATGTACAGAACAATCAAGCCGACAAACATCATGATATAAAGGATAAACTGCGTCTGGGCAATGAGTTCGACGATCTCAGGATTGAGATCAAAATGTATCTGCAAATAATAAACGACACGATCACCAATAGTAATAGCAGCCGTCCCAACTGTCAGAAGAAATTGGAGCAAGATACCGACAAATACCCCAATGACATGGCTCATGATGAAATCCCTATGCTCATCTACTCCGTAGGCCTTGTTAAAAGCTTTCTGGAGGGCATTCATCCCTCGGGTAAAGGTATAGAGGGTCGAGAAGATAGAGACCCAGAGCCAGGAAGTTGATGGCTTTGTAAAGAAATTGATAACTAACTGAGACACAGTTGGGAAAATCCGAGCTGGAAATATCGTCTCCAAAAATTCCAAAATGGCATTGACATCAAAATCGAAGAAAGGGACTAAGGATGCCATCAGCATGAGAATTGGAAAAATGGAGACCAGAAGGTAGTAGGCTACCGCTACGCTGGTCAGGTCAATTTCCGCGCTCATAAAGAAGGTAAACAAAGAAGATAGGAATCGACTTGAACCTAGTTTTTTTAAGAACTTTTTCATCTTCCTACCTTCTTTCACTGCTTCATTTGCCTAGTAAGTTCGCTCTTCGCCTTGGCTGGTCAGGATGACTGGGCCATCTTTTGTGATGACAAATTGATGCTCGTACTGGCAAGACAGGCCACCGTCAAGGGTCTTGTGGGCCCAGCCCGTTTCCATATCGGTATCGATTTCCCAAGTGCCCGTGTTAATCATAGGCTCAATAGTTAGAACCATGCCTTCTTTGAGGCGCAAGCCACGCCCTTTACGACCATAGTGAGGGACCATTGGCTCCTCGTGCATGGTAGGACCAACTCCGTGACCGACCAAATCCTGCACCACACCGTAACCACGTGATTCACAGTAGTCTTGGATAGCTGCTCCGATATCACCGATACGATTGCCGACAACAGCCTGCTCAATCCCCAGATACATAGCTTCCTTGGTCACGGCCATCAGGTCCTTGACTTCTTGAGACACTTCTCCGACTGCATAGGCCCAACAAGAATCGGCTAAGCCGCCAGCGTAGGGCTCTGTGTATTTTTTCATTTCGGCTACATTGTTAAAGTCCAATTTTGACACGTCTACGACAGACTTGTCCAAAGGCTCGGATAAGACCATGTCGACTTTCAGCAAATCGCCTTCTTTTAAAATATAGTGACGGGGAAAGGCGTGCGCAACTTCATCATTGAGCCCGCAACAAGTCGCATAAGGATAGTCCATAATGTGGCCATCGACCCCGATTTGAAGCGGGAGGACATTTTCCTCACGGCAGCGGCGGCGGACAAACTCCTCTACCTCCCACATATCGACGCCTGACTTTATGATATCACGCAGGGCGATATGGATACCAGCTAGGATATCGCCAGCCTTGTCCATAGCCTCGATTTCACGTTGTGATTTAAGTGTGATCATTTTCTTCCTCGTTTTCTTTTAGTGAGTAATGGGATTTGCGGATGACATAGCGCTTATAGTCCCGCATGCGGTGGGAATAACGGTCGCTCCCACGGTATTGACTTTCTAAGACAAAACCGGCTTTCTTAGCCACAGCCTGACTAGCCTGGTTTTCCAAGTGAGTGACAATGGCGATTTCTTCCATGCCGAATTGACTGAAAGCTAGAAAGACTAACCCTTTTACAATCTCGGTCATAAGACCTTGTCCCCAGTAATCTTGGTGTAAAAAGTAGCCCAAATCCGCCTTTTTGCCAGTCGGAGAGATTTTTTCAAAGCGAATAGCCCCTATCATAGAGCCAGACGCCTTATCCTCAATCGCCCAGACTCCCAATGGCTTTGTCATAAAGAGGGAAACGAGCAATTCTTCTGCTTGCTCATAGCTAGCTTGGACAGGAAAGATAAAGGCCAGATTGTCAGGGTTGGTTACAATGGCGTAAAAATCATCCACATCCTGATAACGAAAGGGACGCAAAATGGTCCGCTCCGTCTCTACTTCTGCAAAGGCAGCTAGTCTCGTCCAAATGCTCATCTCTTCCACCATGAAAAAAGAGGTTTCCCCCTTTAATCTTCAATCAGCTGGATATCCGCACCCAGCTCCGTTAGTTTCTCAATAATATTGGAATAGCCGCGCAGGATAAACTCGACATTGGTAATCTCAGTTCGTCCTTCAGCCATGAGGCCAGCAATGACCATAGCTGCACCAGCACGCAAGTCTGTCGCCTTAACAGAGGCACCATGCAGTTTAGTTGGCCCCTTGTAGGCGATATGGTTACTGCGGGTGGTGATATCAGCACCCATACGGGCTAACTCTGCCACATGGCCAACTCGTTTTTCGTAAATGGTATCGGTCACGCGCCCTGAGCCCTCTGTTGTCAGAAGGAGCGGAGTTAGAGGCTGCTGCAAATCCGTCGCAAAACCAGGATAAGGCGCAGTTTTGACGCTGACTGCTCGCAAGCTTTCTTGTTTTTCTACAAAGACAGAATCTTCCGAGATGGTCATACGAACACCCATTTCTTCCAACTTTGCGATGAAAGACTCTAAGTGTTCATAGAGGACGTTATCAACTTGAATGCCTTCACCTACGGCTGCTGCAAGGGCAATATAGGTCCCTGCTTCAATGCGGTCTGGAATAACTTGATGACGAGTCCCATGTAAGCTGTCCACACCATCAATGATGATGATGTCTGTACCCGCTCCACGAATGTGGGCCCCCATATTGTTGAGGAGGGTTGCCACATCGATAATCTCTGGCTCACGCGCTGCATTTTCAATAATAGTCCGACCTTGCGCCTTCACGGCAGCCAGCATGGTATTGATAGTAGCCCCGACACTGACAGTATCCATGTAAATAGAAGCCCCATGCAACCTGCCATCCTGTGCGGTAAAGGTCATAGCATCTGCATCATCTGCCACCGTAGCACCCATTGCTTCAAAAGCCTTGAGATGAAGGTCAATCGGACGAGGCCCTAAATCACAACCTCCAGGAAGTCCAACCTGGGCACGACCGTAGCGGCCGAGGAGACTACCATAGAAATAGTAGGACGCCCGCAAGCTATTGATTTTCCCGAAAGGCATAGGCATGTCCTTGACACCGCGCGGATCAATCTCAAGAGTCTCGCCATCCCGCTTAATCGTAGCACCCATCGTCTCCATGATATCAATCAAGCTATCCACATCTGCGATGGCAGGCACGCCATCCAATGTCACGACGCCATCTGCCAGAATAATGGCCGGAATCAAAGCCACTACAGAATTTTTTGCACCACTAACTGTGACCTTCCCCTTCAAGGACAGGCCACCGTTGATTACAATCTTTCTCATACAGTCAAATCTCTTTCAAATATAAAACTAGATAAAATTAGGTTTCCAGTTAATTTTATCATAATCCATCAAAAAAGGCTAGAGAAAGAGAGCTTCGATTCCTGTCTGCTGTTCCATGACTCATGCAAGGAAAAAGTCTGAAACGAATTTGTTCCAGACTGCTTGGCTTATTTTTGTACTGCAGCTTTAAGTGCTTCGACTTTATCCAATTTTTCCCATGGAAGGTCGATATCGGTCCGGCCCATGTGGCCATAGGCTGCGGTTTGTTTGTAGATGGGACGTTTAAGATCCAACATCTTGATAATGCCTGCTGGACGGAGGTCAAAGTTATCCCGCACCGCTTTTTCCAAAAGGCTTTCGGAAACCGTCGATGTGCCAAAGGTATCCACACGGACAGAAACTGGGTGCGCCACACCGATGGCATAAGCTAACTGCACTTCTGCTTTCTTGGCAAGACCTGCCGCCACGATATTTTTAGCGATGTAGCGGGCTGCGTAAGAAGCAGATCGGTCAACCTTGGTCGCATCCTTACCAGAGAAAGCACCACCGCCGTGACGGCTGTAGCCACCATAAGTATCCACAATAATCTTACGTCCCGTCAAACCAGAATCCCCTTGTGGTCCACCAATAACAAAACGACCTGTTGGATTGATGAAGAATTTGGTATTGTCATCAAGGTATTGGGCTGGAATGACAGCTTTGATGACTTGATTGATGACATCTTCACGGATTTGGTCGTTGCTTACTTCAGGGTCATGCTGGGTGGAAATGACCACTGTATCCACACGGACTGGTTGGTCGTTTTCATCGTATTCAACTGTGACTTGTGATTTAGCATCTGGGCGCAGGTAGTTGATGGCACCTGATTTGCGCAGCTTTGCCAATTTTCTCACCAGCTTGTGCGACAAAGAGATTGGAAGTGGCATAAGTTCTGGCGTTTCGTCAATGGCAAAGCCAAACATGAGACCTTGGTCACCCGCACCAATCAGGCTCAGTTCATCGTCTGCACCGTCACGTACCTCTAGCGCTTCATTGACCCCTTGAGCAATATCTGGTGACTGTTCGATAAGCGATGGGTGTACTCCAACAGAATCCGCAGCGAAGCCGTATTCTGCATTGTTATAGCCGATTTCTGCAATGGTTTCCCGAACGACTTTGTTGATGTCTACATAGGCTGTGGTTGAAATTTCGCCAAAGACGTGAACAGAACCAGTATAGACAGCTGTTTCTGCTGCCACGTGAGCATCTGGATCCTGCTCCAAAATGGCATCCAAAATGGCATCGGAAATCTGGTCTGCAATCTTATCTGGGTGCCCCTCTGATACCGACTCAGACGTGAAAAGTTTACGTTCTGACATAAAAATGTCCCCCTTTTAAATATAGTGTTAAAAAGTTACAAAGCACTGCACTTGCTTGAGACCGAAGTCATTGGTTAGGGAATCACTCCCTAGTCTAGACGGCGCCGTCCGTCGCTGTACTGAGGTACAGCAGGACAAGCCAACGAAGGATAGGGAGGGATTAACAAGCAAGGACACCTTATCGGGACTTAATAACGCTATCTATTATAGCATGTTTGAGCATTTTTTTGAAATAGTTTTTCGCTAACAAGTTTATAGACAGGAACAATTCCTGTAATATTTTTTCAACAAAACTGTATTCTTTTGTCACTTGGGTTATATAAAATCTGATTGATTGATGGCTGCTTTAACCTGCTCGAGCGGCAAGTGAACTAAGCTACACTCCTTCTCTTGATAAAGATAGCGTGCGTAGTCATCCATGCGGTATTCATTGATGTAGACTACGCGCTTGCAACCGACTTGGAGGAGCTGTTTGGAGCAATTCAGGCAAGGAAAATGCGTCACATAGGCTGTAACCCCCTTTGGGATACCGCGCTCAGCTCCTTGTAAAATTGCATTGACTTCTGCATGCAAGGTGCGGACACAATGACCGTCCACCATAAGACATTCATGGTCTAAGCAGTGCTCGGTCCCAGATACAGACCCATTGTAGCCCGTCGCAATGACCTTATTGTCCTTTACCAAGACAGCACCAACTTTTGCACGATTACAGGTTGCCCGATTGGCAATCAAAAGCGCCTGTGCGCCGAAATATTCATCCCATGATAAGCGTTTTTCTGTCATTCTATCACCTCGCCTTTTCTCCTATTATACACTGAATTCCTCCAGAAAAAAAGGCTAATTTCGCATCAAAAAGTGGTATAATAAGCCCTAGAAAAGGAGTTGCGATGATTAATCAAAGAACTTACACTACCACTGAGGAGCATACTGCTACCAGGCTGGGTTCAGGTGGACTGGCCGTCCTTGCCACACCTGCCCTGGTCGCTTTTATGGAAAATGCAGCTTTCACCATGCTGGAAGAGCAGTTAGAAGCTGGCTACACATCTGTGGGCACTGCTTTTGCCATTGACCACTTGGCTGCTTGCTTGGTCGACAGGCCGATTGAAATCCTCATCACAGACTACCAGTCAAACGGACGAAAGCATGATTTCAAGCTAGAAGCTTACTGCGAGGGCACACTCTTGGCGCGGGCGACCCATACTCGGTTCATAGTGGACGCAAAGCGTTTTGTGGAAAAATTAGACAAGTAAAAAGCAGCCGACTTGGGCTGCTCATTAAGGAGATTTTGCAAGCCTAGCTTGCACTACGATTGCTCGTAGATGAAAAATATTTAGGATACGAATATAGTATAAGCTCTTTGTGCCCTTTCGTCATCCGCCTCAAGACTGATATTGAAAAAAATTTAGGAGAAAATATGTTTGGACTTGGCACCCTAATCAATACTCTAGCCATTGCTGCTGGTGGACTGTTTGGCAATTTCTTTGGTCACAAATTAAACAACACCCACCAAGATGGCCTCAATATGGCAACAGGCATCAGTGTCCTTTTTATAGGGATTGCTGGCGCTATGGAAGGGATGCTCAGCATCAAAGATCAAGGCATCACCAGCGGTCAGTCTATGCTGCTCGTCCTCTGTCTGGCCATTGGGGCTCTGATTGGCGAGCTGCTGAATATTGAAGCCTGGTTCGAACATTTCGGCGAGTGGTTGAAAATCAAAACTGGAAACAGCAAGGATTCGGCCTTTGTCAATGCCTTTGTGACGGCTACGCTGACTGTCTGCATTGGGGCCATGGCCATCTTAGGCTCCATTCAAGATGGGATTTTGGGCGATTATAGCCTCCTTGCTACCAAGGCTGTCTTGGATTTTATCATCATCCTCGTCATGACCTCCACTTTGGGGAAAGGTGCTGCTTTTTCAGCCATCCCCGTTTTTCTCTTTGAAGGTAGCCTCACCCTCCTGGCCCATCTCATCCAACCCTGGCTGACAGACCTCGCTATGGCCAATCTCTCCTTGATTGGTTCCATCCTGATTTTCTGCGTTGGGGTCAATCTGGTCTGGGGAAAGAAAGTCCGCGTCGCTAATCTACTGCCCGCTATCCTTCTGGCAGTCTTTATCTGTCATAGTTAGACTGCGCTGCCATCACAACAGGTATTTTAAGAAAAATTTAGGATTTTTATGATATCATTTAAGGATAGAATATATAGAATAGGACTGTCATTCGAATGAAAAAAGATATCGAAAAAATCAAATGGCTTCTGGAACATAAAACTTCCTACCAAATCAGTAAGTTCTGCGACATTTCTACGCAGTCCGTTGACCGCTACAAGAGTGGTCAATATGACCTCCTCAATATGAAGCTCAAAACCGCCATCCAATTGGCGGAATACGCCGAGAAAGTCATGGAACAGCAAGGCGTCACACTTCCCTAAATCATCCTATACATAAAAACGCATGAAACTCTTTGTTCAACTGAAGAATTTCCTGCGTTTTTCTATGCGTTTTTAGCCTTTTTTCAATCACAAGAAGAAAAAATAACTCTTTTATGATAAACTTTCTGTGTAAACTTTTTGACTGCTAGATGATTGGAGAGATAAGATAAACTTTGAACAGCTACTCTATGCGGAAGTCCTTTCCCGCCACCACTCCCTACAAAAAGCTGCTAACGTGCTACACATCAGTAAATCTGGCCTCAGCTTAGCCATTTCTCAACTGGAAGATGAGCTGGGAGTTCAGCTTTTTGAACGTTCTAGCAAAGGTACTCAATTAACAATGGAAGGAAAACAACTGCTGGCATCGATATCCGACATCTTACGCTATAAAAATCTGCTAGAAAAAACTGTTAAACAGGTAACACTAGAGAAATCTTATCAAAAAGTTACCATCCATTACATGAATACCTTTCTGAAACCTTTTCTCACTCCTTTTATCTCCAAAGCGACATCAACTTACCAACATGTACAACTGGATATGAGTTGTCATGAACTAAGTTCTATTATTGCTAGATTGCACAGCCAAGAAATCGATGCTGGCTTTATCGCAATCAAGCAAAATGATGACCTGTTTTTACAGCATTTAACTTTTACACCTATTTGCGATAGCAAACTGACTCTCATCTGCTCACCCAAGAATGTTTTGGCACAGCTAGACGGACCGATTAGTTGGGATGACTTGAAGGGACAAAAATTCAGCCTCTTTAACGATCCTTTCCACGATGCTCTCTTTGAAAAATTACAATTTCAATGTGGTCCGCTGCAACTTGTACTGAGAGTGGATGATTCTTGGGCCATGCGGGAGGCCATTAACGAGTTGAATACCATTTGTTTTGAGCGCCGACTCCAAAGCGACTTATCAGCCAATACTGATTTTTCAGATTTTGTCAACATTGACATCGGTCATCTCATCGATGATCACTTCACGCTAGGTTGGCTGACCAATCCAAATCGTATGCTATCACAGGAAGCACAGAGTCTCCTTAACGATATTACTACAGCTATTAAAAAATCTTGAAGATTGAGTACACACCCAACCCTCAAGATTTTTATCATTTTGTACCATCATGTGTGACAACGTCGTCTAATTTAGTTGTTGACAATGTTTTGAGATAATCAATACCAGGCATGGCAAAGTATTCAGCATTTGATAGCAAATCGATCAACCCTGATGTCAGGTGAGAGTCCTTGACAGATTCTTCGCTGAATTCCAAGAAAATCTCATCTGCTTTATT
>CAUTON010000002.1:0-46046 GCA_963539895.1 uncultured Streptococcus sp.
TTTAAAGTCGACTATTTATTTTTCAACAAATCGCGGATTTCAGCAAGCAATTCTTCTTGTGTAGGGCCAGCAGGTGCTTCTTCAGCAACTTCTTCTTTCGCACGCAAGCTTTGTGCTTTTTCAGCAGCTTTGACAACGAAGAAGAGAGTAGTACCAACGATCAAGAAGTTGATAACAGCGCTCAAGAAGGCTCCGTAGGTAACACCGTTCCATGACAATTCAGCGATTTTCTCAACACCAGCAGCTTTCAAAGCTGGGTTCAAAATCAATGGAGTAATGATATCTCCAACGAATGAGGTGATGATGGCATTGAATGCAGCCCCCATCACAACCGCAATAGCAAGGTCAATAATATTGCCTCGGAACAAGAAATCTTTTAATTCTTTAAGCATATCCTAAATATGTCCTTTCATTTTATTCTTTACCATTATAAAATATTTTTTCGAAATAACCAAATGGAAGGTCTTGATTATTTTACATTTTTTCTAATTTGGTATAAAATAGGAATGTTATGATGAGTGCAGACTCTGCATTTGGGAGGAGGTGGACTGATGCTTTCTAAAGAGAAAGTAAATGAAATCAAAGATGCTGTTAATATCGTTGATATTATTGGTGAATCAGTTGCACTAACGAAGGCGGGCCGCAATTTTCTGGGCCTATGCCCCTTCCACGGTGAGAAGACACCCTCTTTCAATGTCGTAGAGGATAAGCAATTTTACCATTGCTTCGGCTGTGGGAAATCTGGGGATGTTTTTACCTTTATTGAAGAGATGCGTGGGCTGACTTTTGCAGACAGTGTCGCCTATGTGGCTGAAAAGGCAGGTATCCAGCTGGAACATCAGCCTTCTTATCAGCAGGTGGAACGTCAAGTTCACCCCCAGCAGATTCTTTTGGATATCCATCAGGAGGCTAATAAATTTTTTCACGCCTACTTAATGACTACCAAGATGGGTGAGGAAGCTAGACACTATCTGCATGAGCGGGGATTAGATGATGAGGTGATTCGTCATTTCCAAATTGGATTGGCCCCCAGTCAGCCTGATTTACTTTATAAAGGCTTATCTCAAAAGTTTCAAGAAGCCGACTTATTGAATTCAGGTCTCTTCAATACTGGAAATAATAATGTGATTTTTGATGCTTTTCAAAATCGGATTATTTTTCCCTTAGCAGACGAAAATGGTAATGTGGTCGCTTTTTCTGGGCGGATTTGGACGACAGAAGATGTGGCGAACAAGCAACTAGCTAAATATAAAAATAGCCGCAGTACTGCTATTTTCAATAAAAGTTACGAACTGTATCATCTGGCACAAGCAAAACCCATCATCAAAAAACAGCGGGAAGTCTATCTGATGGAAGGATTTATGGATGTTATCGCTGCCCATCGAGCTGGGATTGAAAATGCGGTAGCCTCTATGGGGACAGCTCTGACACGTGAGCACGTCCAGCATCTCGCTAAATTTTGTAAGAAAGTCGTCATCGCCTACGATGGGGACAAGGCTGGTCAGGCGGCGACTGCTAAAGCTCTGGAAGAATTGTCAGATTTCCAGGTTGAAATTGTAACGCTCCCTAACCAGATGGATCCAGATGAGTTTATAGCTAAAAACGGCAAAGATGACTTGGTGCATGTCCTAGAGAAGGCACGTGTCAGTGATGTGGAGTTTCTCATTGATCATTTAAAGCCAGAAAACCCAGATAACTTGCAGATGCAAATTGAATTTGTAGAGCGGATTGCACCAATTGTTGCAAAGACCCCATCGATTACAGCGCAAAACACGTACATCTACAAGGTTGCTGACCTCTTGCCTGATTTTGATTATCAGCAAGTGGAACAGGCTGTCAATAATGTACGGCTTCATCATCGCCAGCAGCAAGTTGCCCAAGAAGGTAGGGTTTACGAAAATCGTCGTCCGATAGAACGGCCTGAAATCCCCTATCAAGTCAAGGTATCCAGTTTAGTCCGAACGGAAAATCAGCTCCTCTATCGGATAAAGGAATCCGCTGATTTATTAGCTCGATACAAAATGCGGGATGATTTTTCGTTTAGCACACCTGAGCTTCAGACGCTCTTTACTATTTTGAAGGAAAATGGGGAAATTGGCTCTTTTGAACTGAATAATCAGTCTGAAGCTGTCCGTCGAGCCTGGATTGGTGTTCTGGAAGAGCGACTGCCTGACGAATTAGGGGAGCACGAAATTCAGGATTTGGAAGAAAATCTTCAGAAAGAAAAACTGAAGCGGGACAACAGGGTAAAATCGAAAACAATCCGTGAACAAGCCCGCCTTGGCGATAATGATGCTGCTGTTGGCGAACTCACTCAATTAATCGCACAAAAAAGAAAGTTGGAATAATATGGCAAGTAAAAAATCAGAAAAGAAAACCGAAGTCACTACCTTTGATGTCCAGGTGGCGGAGTATATTCGTAGCCGCAAAAAAGATGGAACAGCCGTTGATGATGATATCAATGACAAACTGATTGTGCCTTTTACTCTAGATGCTGATGGTATTGATGATCTTTTGCAACGGATTCAGGATGCAGGGATTTCAATCGTCGATAAGGAAGGCAACCCTAGTGCTCGTGTCATGCAGGTGGAAGAAGAAGTGGAACTCTCTGATGAAGAGCTACTTGGTTCAAATTCAGCCAAGGTCAATGACCCTGTCCGCATGTATTTGAAAGAAATCGGTGTCGTGCCCCTTCTGACAAATGAGGAAGAAAAAGAACTCGCCCTCGCTGTAGAAGCGGGAGATGTTGAAGCTAAGCAACGTCTAGCAGAAGCCAATTTGCGTCTGGTAGTTTCTATTGCTAAGCGCTATGTCGGTCGCGGTATGCAGTTCTTGGACCTGATCCAAGAAGGAAATATGGGACTAATGAAGGCAGTTGATAAATTCGACTATTCTAAAGGATTCAAGTTCTCAACTTATGCAACTTGGTGGATCCGTCAGGCGATTACTCGTGCTATTGCAGATCAGGCTCGTACTATTCGTATTCCGGTTCACATGGTTGAAACCATCAACAAATTGGTTCGTGAGCAGCGTAATCTCTTGCAGGAATTGGGCCAAGATCCGACTCCTGAACAGATTGCTGAACGTATGGATATGACACCTGACAAGGTGCGTGAAATTCTCAAAATTGCTCAAGAACCTGTTTCGCTTGAAACACCAATTGGTGAAGAAGATGATAGCCACTTAGGAGATTTCATCGAGGATGAAGTGATTGAAAATCCAGTTGATTACACCACCCGTGTCGTGCTGCGCGAGCAATTGGACGAAGTCCTGGACACCCTGACAGATCGTGAAGAAAACGTACTTCGCCTGCGTTTTGGTCTTGATGACGGGAAAATGCGTACCTTGGAAGATGTGGGTAAAGTCTTCAACGTGACTCGCGAACGGATTCGTCAGATTGAAGCCAAAGCCCTTCGTAAACTCCGCCATCCATCCCGCAGCAAACCACTCCGCGACTTCATGGAGGATTAAAAAGGTACGGAGTACCTTTTTAACGCCGTGCTAGAAATAAAAGACACGGCTAGTTTATGAATAAGACCGTTTCAGGTCGCTCGCAAGAAATAAAAAAACAGGGCTGTAGCCTGTGGAGGTTATCAGGTACTCTGATTGAAACGTACAATGAGCTATAAGTTGTATGAACCGACTAGCTTTACCAACGAAAGGGAAGAAATATGTATACAGAGGAACAAGTAAAAGAAATTACTGAGCGCATTTTTGTTGCTTTGGAAGAAGTGATTGACCCTGAGTTGGGGATTGATATCATCAATTTGGGTTTGGTCTATGAAATTCGTTTTATGGATGGAAAAGCTGAAATTGATATGACGCTGACAACGATGGGTTGCCCCTTGGCTGATTTGATTTCGGATCAGATTCACGATGTCTTGCACAGCATCCCTGAGGTGACAGAAGTGGATGTTCGCTTGGTCTGGTCGCCAGCTTGGACCGTGCAAAAGATGAGCCGCTATGCTCGAATCGCCTTGGGCATTCGGTAATGGCTTTGAACACCTTCGGGTGTTTTTCTTTTTGGTGAATTTTTCTTGCAATAGAAAGACAAGTCTGGTATACTACTTATATTACGGCTTTGGGGTCGTTACGGATTCGACAGGCATTATGAGGCTTGTTCTGCAACTCGATTGGCGGCGTAACCGCTCAGTTTAAATATAACTGCAAAAAATACAAACACTTACGCAGTAGCAGCCTAAACACCTGCCTGTGTGACTGATGGCAGATTGCTTGTGTTTGCTCATCAGTCTTAAAATCAACAAGCTACGTTGGCTGCTTGTCTAGGATAGTCAAAAGAGATTGATAGACTCGCTGTAAAGAGGGTTGAGTTATGTCTCGCTTTATAGTTAAATCAAATGCATAACCTATGGTTGTAGACGAATAAGTTAGCAGGTGTTTGGACGTGGGTTCGACTCCCACCGGCTCCATTTGAACATGGAAGATTACTCAAGAGGCTTAAGAGGCCGTGTTGGAAACGCGGTAGGCGTGTAACAGCGTGCGTGGGTTCGAATCCCATGTCTTCCGTAGGGTTAAAGGGGACTGAGATTACTCAGTCTTTTTTGCTACCAAAAAAGCTACCTATCGGTAGCTTAGGGTTAGATATCTGTGCTGTTCTGGTCTAGACTCGGTTTTTCTTTTGGTTTTCTAAAAGTAAAGAATAAGGTTAGGCCAAGGTAAACTAAGAATAAGATGATACTAATAACATAGCTCCAAAGATTTGTGCTAGCAATGGTAGATTGTAGCATCGAGTCCTTGTAAAGGGAAACGTAGGAGTTGGTGCCAACGTAAGAATAAGTAGCTTCAATCAAGGTACCAAAAAGGTAAGCGATATAGGTAAAGGCTGCGACCTGTGTATTCTTTTTAATCAAAAAGACAATAACTGCAACGAGTAAGGCAACTAGCAGGATAGCAAGAGTTTTGTTTGGAATATTGGTGACGAAGTTAACGATCGCTTCTTGATATTCGATGGAGCCATCAGTGGTAGAAAGACCGACGGATTCATAAGTGGAACGGATGGAGGCTTCATCAAATTTCGTCATGAAACTGCTCCAAATACGGGAAACAGATGAGATGACGGACAAGGCGGTTAAGATATAGAGGTAGATAGGCTTTTTCATAAGATTCTCCTAAATCCCTTTATTGTAAATTGATTTTTTTCGTCATAATGTAGTGAGTACCGAAATAAAATGCTACTGCCAGTACAAGTTTAAAGAAAATCGCTGGGTAGGTGTAGCTATTCATGGCAAATGTATTGGAATATAAGAAACTATACATGCCGCCGTTGCTTTGTACTGCAAAAAACATCAAGAAAGATTGGATGATTCCGACTACAAAATTGATGGCAAAGTAGAAAACAACAGCAAGTAGAAGACGGGCATTTTTGAAAAGTTGTCCAAGAGAAATAGCAAAGTAGACGAGCAGGATACTGTAGGCTGTGCCCACAAAGTAGGATAGGATAAGCTGCGGTGCGGAATAGCCCATATCTGTAGTGATTTGAATAACACCATCAGTCAATTCATTCCAGTTATTGCCCGTGCTTGAAAGAACAACACTGACAATAATAAGTAGGGAAATACCAACCATGATGTAGGACAAAAGATACCAAATCGTTCCAATCAATAGTTTGCTAAGGATTAGTGAGTGGCTGTCAACTGGCAATGTCATGGTCAAATAACCTTGACGCCCATAAATTGAAGTTCGAAAACGATTAGCGACCATAAGGAAGGTTGCAATCAGAAGTGCTGCCACCAGCACACCAAAAGAGACTAAGAGTCCACCAAATAAGATAACTTCTGAATCGGTCGAACTATAGTAATCGTATTGGGCACGATTGATGACGGAGGAAAGCCAGAAGCCGACAACGAGGGACAAGACAGCAATACCAGCGTAAAGTGCTAAGTACCATCTGCCGATTGATTTTATTTCGTATTTGAGAAGTTTTGCAAACATAATCTAGTCCTTTCTATGATTTAAATTCCTGACGGAAGAGGTGGTCAATTGACTCACCGGTCTCGATACGAAGATCGTCAACGTTGCTATGGCGAATAATATTGCCATATTGTAGAAAGACAACTTCGTCCAAAATTTGTTCGACATCAGAAATTAAGTGCGTAGAAATGAGGACAGAAGAGGTTGGCGAATAATTGTTAATGATAGTGCGTAGGATATAATCACGCGCAGCAGGGTCAACGCCACCGATTGGCTCATCCAAGACGTAAAGTTGTGCCTTACGACTCATCACTAAAATCAGCTGAACTTTTTCTTTATTTCCTTTTGAAAGGTGTTTCATTTTGACGGATAAATCAAGCTGCAAATCCTGTAACAGATGAAAGGCGCGGTCGCGATCAAAGTCAGCATAAAAATCACTGAATAATTCCACCGCATCGATAACTTTCATATTGTCATCAAGATAGGTGGTGTCTGGCAGGTAGGAAACAATTTTCTTGGTTTCTGGACAAGGTGTCATGCCGTTGATGTAGACATGACCAGCCGTTGGTTGCAAGAGTCCATTGATCAGCTTAATCATCGTTGTCTTGCCGGAGCCATTTGGGCCCAAAAGTCCGATGATTTTCCCAGTAGAGAGTTTGAGATTGACGTTATTCAGGGCTGCAAGGCCATTGTAGATTTTCGTAACCTGCTGAAATTCGACTAGGGTTAGTTGGTTTTCCATATCATTCTCCTTTAAGGTAATGTTCGAGTTCTGAAGTCAATTCTTCACGTATAAATCCTAAATCCAACATACTACTGACAAATCGTTTTAGCTCAGTCTGGGCGAGTTGGTGACGGGTGGAATGAATCAAATCTTCATTGTCTGTCACAAATCGCCCCGTCGTTCGGGCTGAATAGACAAAACCTTCCGTTTCTAAGTCGGATAGAGCACGTTGCACGGTGTTGGGATTAACTCCTGACGTTTCTGCCAGATCGCGAACGGAGGGTAGTTTGTCTCCAGGTTTGAGTTGATTGGTCACAATTTGTAATTTGATAATATTTGCAATCTGAATATAGATGGGTATCTTATTGTCAAAAATCCAGGCCATATTGGCCTCCTTTCTGGAATTTTCAAAAATGTATCTTTGTCTTAATGATATAGTACAATTTTTACACAGAAAATGCAAGCGGAATATTCAATTTTTCACTTTTGAGAATATTTTTTAGTATAATAGAAAGAAGAATTAAAGGAGGTTAACATGCTAGCACAACTTGATACGAAGACTGTTTATACCTTTATGGATAGCATGGTGACCATTGATGCTTATGTGGCGCGTGCTAAGGAGCTGGGGTATCGCCAGTTGGGGGTAATGGATATGGATACTCTCTATGCTGCCTATGCCTTTATAGAATCCTGTCAAAAAGCGGATATCCAGCCTATTATTGGCTGCGAAATGGCCCTTGATTTCGCAGGTGAGGGGCAAGCTTTTCGGGTGCAGTTTATTGCCTTGAACACGATAGGATATCGAAATTTGCTCAAGATTTCGACGACAAAGATGCTGGGCCAGCATGCTTTTGAGAACTTCCGACAATATTTAGATGGAGTGGCTGTGATTCTCCCTTATCAGGCTGGTATTGAGCAGATTCAGCTGGATATTGATTATTATGTGGGCGTATATCCTGATACTCCTGATATTTCAATGCAACAACCTCTCTTGCCTCTGCGGACTGTCCGCTATTTTCAAAAGGAGCAGACGGAAGTTTTGCAAGTCCTCCACGCTATTCGCGAAAATGTCCCGCTTTCCCAAGTCAATGATGTCTCTCCGCATCAAGAAATGCTTAGCCCGGGTGCCCTAGAAGAACTTTTTCAGCAGCGTTTTCCTCAGGCAATTGCGAATCTGGAAAAATTAGTAAGAAATGTGAAGTATGAACTCAGCCAAGACCTCAAACTCCCGCGGTTCAATCGGAGTCGGCCTGCTGTTGAGGAATTACGGGAGCGAGCTCAGGCAGGAATTCTTGAGAGAAATTTGACTGGCCCAGCCTATCAGGCACGGCTTGAGCAGGAGTTGCAAGTCATTCATCGTATGGGGTTTGATGATTATTTCCTCATTGTCTGGGACTTGATTCGTTTTGGTCGCAGCCAGGGTTATTACATGGGGATGGGGCGCGGCTCAGCTGTGGGGAGCCTGGTAGCTTATAGCCTACAGATTACAGGGATTGACCCCGTCAAGCATAATTTGCTCTTTGAGCGCTTCCTCAATCTAGAACGATTTACCATGCCGGATATTGATATTGATATTCCTGATGTTTATCGGCCAGAATTTATCCGCTACGTGCGAGATCGGTATGGCTCCATGCATTCTGCCCAGATTGTTACTTATTCGACTTTTGGAGCTAAGCAGGCCATCCGTGACGTTTTCAAGCGTTTTGGCACACCTGAGTATGAATTAACCAATCTGACGAAAAAGATTTCCTTCCGCGATGACTTGACGTCTGCCTATGAGAAAAATGCTTCTTTTCGTCAGCAAATCAATAGTAAGCCTGAGTACCAGACTGCTTTTGCTATTGCGAAACAAATCGAAGGTCAACCTAGGCAGACCTCTATTCACGCCGCTGGCGTTGTCATGAGTGACGAGGACTTGACGGACACCATTCCTCTAAAAATCGGGGAAGACATGCTGATTACCCAGTACGATGCCCATGCGGTAGAAGCCAATGGCCTTCTGAAAATGGACTTTCTGGGCTTGCGTAATCTGACCTTTGTCCAACGCATGAAAGAAGCGGTAGCAGTACGCTACCAAAAAGAAATCATCATCGAAGAGATTGACCTAGAGGATGCCGAGACGCTAAAACTCTTTGCTGCTGGCCAGACCAAGGGGATTTTCCAATTTGAACAGCCTGGTGCTATCAGTCTCTTGAAACGAGTGCAGCCAAGCAGTTTTGAAGATGTTGTGGCTACGACCAGTCTCAATCGACCAGGTGCCAGTGATTATGCAGATAATTTTGTCAAGCGCAAGCATGGTCAGGAGGCAGTAGATTTGCTGGATCCATCAATTGCAGCCATTCTTGAGCCGACATACGGCATCATGCTCTATCAGGAGCAGGTCATGCAAATTGCCCAGGTCTTTGCAGGGTTTAGCCTTGGAAAGGCGGATATTTTACGCCGTGCAATGGGGAAAAAAGATGCTTCTGAAATGTTGCGCATGAAAGAAGATTTCATGCAAGGTGCAGCTCGAAATGGGCACAGCCAACAACAAGCTGAGCGGATTTTCTCCATGATGGCTAAGTTCGCAGGGTACGGTTTTAATCGTAGCCACGCCTATGCTTATTCTGCCTTAGCTTTTCAATTAGCATATTTCAAAGTGCATTATCCAGACGTATTCTTTGATATTCTGATGAATCGGTCGAGTGGAGACTACCTGCAAGATGCTCTGCAATTTGGTTTTCAAGTGGTGAAACAAGGCGTCAATACCGTTCCCTATCATGACAAGATAGAAGGCGGGAAAATCGCTCTTGGTCTGAAGCGAATCAAAGGATTACCACGAGACTTTAGTCTCTGGATTTTGGAAAATCGTTCTTTTGCCAGTGTGGAAGATTTCATTTTGAAGTTGCCTGAAAATTATCAAAAGAAAGACTGGATTAGCCTTCTCGTTCAGGCAGGTTTATTTGACCAATTAGAGTCAAATCGCCAAAAGATTTTGACGAATTTGGAGAATCTCTTTATTTTCGCAGAAACTTTCGGGACTTTTTTCGCTGAAGAAACCTATGCTTGGACTGAAGCGGAAGATTTTACGGACAGCCAAAAATACGAAATGGAAAAAGAGCTTCTTGGCATTGGAGTCAGCCCGCATCCCTTGTTGAAACTAAAAAAAGAATCGCCTGTAGCCTTTGATGAAATCAGCCAGTTGTTAGACGGAAAGCGCCAGACCATTTTAGTGCAAATCCAAGATGTCCGAACCATCCGCACCAAGTCTGCTGGAGAACTGATGGCCTTCATCCAAGTGACGGATGCGGTACACAATTTGGATGTGACAGCTTTCCCTGAAGTGTACAAACAGCTTCAAGCAGAATTAGTCCCTGGAGCAATCTATTATATGACAGGTCGGGTTCAACTCCGCAATGAAAGATTGCAACTAATCCTCGAAACAATTCGCCCTGTTTCATCTGAAAAATTCTGGATTTTAGTTGAAAACGAGTCAACGGATCAGGCTATCGCTGATGTTTTAAAACGTTTCCCAGGGGAATGTCCCGTAGTGATTCATTATCAAGAAACCGGAAAAACGGTTCGATTAAACCGTCCTTTTGTAGCGAAAAGTCCAGTTTTAGAAAGCGAATTGCAAAGTCTGGTTTTGAAAACGATTTATCGCTAATTTTCCAGTAAAAAAATGCGTCAGACCCCCATACTTGTGTTATAATATATAAGATTATTAATGAAATAAAAGGAGTAATATACGAATGAAACGTATTGCTGTCTTGACCAGTGGTGGCGACGCCCCTGGTATGAATGCGGCTGTTCGTGCAGTTGCGCGTAAAGCAATTCATGAAGGCATGGAAGTTTATGGAATTCGTCGCGGATATGCTGGTATGGTTGAAGACGATATCTTTAAAATGGACTCTTCAACTGTTGGAAATATCTTGAACCGTGGTGGAACTTTCCTCCAATCTGCACGCTACCCTGAATTTGCGACCCTTGAGGGACAATTGAAGGGGATTGAACAGTTGAAGAAACATGGCATTGAAGGTGTTGTCGTTATCGGTGGTGACGGATCTTATCATGGTGCTATGCGTTTGACAGAACATGGTTTCCCAGCGGTTGGTGTACCAGGCACGATTGATAACGATATTGTTGGTACTGACTTTACAATTGGTTTTGATACAGCCGTAACGACTGCGATTGATGCGATTGATAAAATTCGGGATACTGCTTTCAGCCACGGTCGTACATTTGTTATCGAATTGATGGGACGCCATGCGGGTGATATTGCTCTTTGGGCTGGATTGTCTATCGGTGCGGACCAAATTATCATTCCAGAAGAAGAATTTACCTTTGATCAAGTAGTTGAAAAAATCAACTATACCTACGATGTGTTGGACAAACGTCACCACATTATCATCCTTGCTGAAGGGGTTATGTCTGCTGATGAGTTTGCTGAAAAACTGGCAGCAGCAGGAAATACACATGAAGTACGTGTCGTAAATCCAAGTCACATCCTTCGTGGGGGAAATCCGACTTCACATGACCGTATTTTGGCATCACGTATGGGTGTACGTGCAGTCGAATTGCTCAAAGAAGGTCGTGGAGGTCTTGCAGTTGGTGTTCGCAATAATGAAATTGTAGAAAGCCCAATCTTAGGAACTGCTGAAGAAGGAGCTCTGTTTAGTCTGGTAGATGGTGAAATTGTCATCAACAATCCACACAAAGCTGATCTTACCTTGGCAGATTTGAACCGCCAATTACAACACATCAAAGAAACAAATTAGTCATAAAGACAAAGGAGTCACATTATAATGAATAAACGCGTAAAAATCGTTGCTACCCTTGGCCCAGCCGTTGAAACTCGTGGTGGAAAAAAATTCGGTGAAGATGGATATTGGGGAGAACCTCTTGATGTGGAAACATCAGCAGCAACCATCGCTGAGTTGATCAAAGCAGGCGCTAATGTTTTCCGTTTCAACTTCTCACACGGTGACCACGCTGAACAAGGTGCTCGTATGGCAACTGTACGTCGTGCTGAAGAAATCGCTGGACAAAAAGTAGGTTTCCTCTTGGATACGAAAGGTCCTGAAATTCGTACTGAATTGTTCGAAGGCGAAGCAAAAGAATACTCTTACAAAACTGGTGAGGTGATTCGTGTTGCAGCTAAACAAGGGATTCAATCAACTCGCGAAGTAATTGCTTTGAACGTTGCAGGTGCCCTTGATGTCTTTGATGATGTTGAAGTTGGTAAACAAGTCCTTGTCGATGACGGGAAACTTGGTTTGAAAGTGATCGACAAAGATGCTGACAAACGCGAATTCATCGTTGAAGTTGAAAATGACGGTGTCATTGCCAAACAAAAAGGTGTCAACATCCCTTATACTAAGATTCCTTTCCCATCACTTGCTGAACGTGATGATGCCGATATCCGCTTCGGTCTTGAAAATGGTCTCAACTTCATCGCGATCTCATTTGTACGCTCTGCAAAAGACGTAGAAGCAGTACGTGCTATCTGTAAAGAAACTGGTAACGAGCATGTTCGTCTTTTCTCTAAAATCGAAAACCAACAAGGTATCGATAACTTGGATGAAATCATTGAAGCTTCAGATGGTATCATGATTGCCCGTGGTGATATGGGTATCGAAGTACCATTCGAAATGGTACCAGTTTACCAAAAAATGATTATCACTAGAGTCAATGCAGCTGGTAAAGCAGTCATCACAGCTACTAATATGCTGGAAACCATGACGGATAAACCACGTGCAACTCGTTCTGAAGTATCTGACGTATTTAACGCAGTTATCGATGGTACTGATGCGACAATGCTTTCTGGTGAGACCGCAAATGGTAAATATCCAATTGAATCAGTTCGTACAATGGCTACAATTGATAAAAACGCTCAAAATCTCTTTAAAGAGTATGGTCGTCTTGATTCATCAACATTTGATCGCTCAAGTAAAACTGAAGTTGTTGCATCTGCAGTTAAAGATGCTACTAACTCAATGGATATCAAACTTGTTGTTGCGCTTACTGAATCAGGTAACACAGCTCGTTTGATTTCTAAATACCGTCCAGATGCTCTCATCTTGGCAGTAACATTCGATGAAATTACTCAAAAATCATTGATGCTTAACTGGGGTGTTGTTCCAGTAGTTACTGAAAAACCTAATTCAACTGATGACATGTTTGATGTTGCTGAACGTGTTGCTGTTGAATCTGGCCTTGTAGAATCAGGTGATAATATCGTTATCGTTGCTGGTGTTCCAGTTGGTTCTGGTGGTACAAATACTATGCGTATCCGTACTGTACAATAATTATTGTTAAGATAATATTAAAAGCTGAGTTCACTCAGCTTTTTTAGGATATATTTGCCTGTAGTATAAGGTGTGCGGTCAAAATCTGGTTTATGTCCCAAAATCTCTTGAGCAACTTGCCAGCCTATAAAAGGTCCTGAAGTCAAGCCAGAAGAGCCCAATCCACTGATAGCCCAAATATTGTCAGCCTCTGGAATTTGACCATAAAACGGCGAGTAGTCAGAAGTATAGGCTCTAGTTCCGACGCGCGTGTGTGAAATGGTGTAACCTGCTAAACTTGGGATAAAATCTTCAGCTGTTTGTTTCATTTGAAATGATAAATCCTGGTCAGCTGTTAGGTCAAATCCTTGATTGTCTTCGTGACTAGCTCCAATCACTAATTTTCCATTTTCAAAAGGTAGAATGTCAATCTCACAATGGAGCATACAGCCAGGCCAATTCTTAGTGTTAAAATCTGTTTGGACTTCGATTAATTGCCCTTTTTGAGGGCGAACGTCTACTTGATAACCCAGCGGTGCTAGAGTTTCTTTCAGCCAAGCACCGCAAGCTAGAACAATCGTATCGTAAGACTGGATTTGTCCCCGGATATTGACCTGATTTTGTGTGTGTAGTTCTGCTTTTTCACGAATAATCGTGCCACCAGCCTGCTGAATTAAATCTTGTAATTGATCAACCAATAAACCTCCATCCACTCGTCCTCCACCAGCAGCAAAGACTGCACCTTGATGTGTAGACAGTGGCGGTACAAGTCGGCGAGCATGACCGTCTGGATAAACAGAGACTTGTCCAATATGAGGGGCATCTTCTCGTCTTTTTCTTGCCAGTTTTTCTAACTTTTCAAGCAAAGAGACTTTGTTTTTAAAAACGAGAGTTCCAGTTTGCTTGTATGGAAGTTTAGCAATCCCTTTGTCTTTCATATCTTCCATCAATTTGAGATAAAAAGCAGCGCCAGCTGAGGTCAGTGCGTACCAGTCCTTGTTGCGTCGCTGTGAAAGCCATGGGCAGATGATACCAGCTGCAGCACGCGTTGCATTACCGACACCATGGTCGACCAGAGTGACATGGATGTGATCATTTTGTGACAGGTAAAAAGCAGTGGTGGATCCGACAATGCCACCACCGATAACGATAACTTCTTTTTTCATACATCTATTATAGCATATCAATTTTTAAGGGAAATGTCGTTTACATGTTAAAATAGTAGTGAAGGAGTTTTTATGGAAGATGTAATGAATCCAGAAGTTCTTATTTCTGGAAATGGAGCTATAAAGGTTGCGGCAGTAGGGGATAGCTTGACCTATGGCTATGGTTTGGAGAATCGAGAACACGATGCTTATCCCTCTATTTTGGCTGAAATGCTGGGTGCGCACTATCAGGTTCACAATTTTGGGCTGAGCGGGCGTTCTCTTTTATCAACGTCAGATTATCCCTACTTGAAAGAAAAAAGTGCGCAACTATCTTTGCAATCAGAGGCTGATATTGTGATTATCATGATTGGTAGCAACGACAGCCGCCCCTTCATTTGGAATGAGCAGCAATTTATAGCAGAATATGGCAATTTGCTTGACCGCTATACGGCGATGAGTTCTCAGCCTGATGTTTTTTTGGTCGTCCCTCCCTATGTGCCGACCGAGCGTTTTGGTCTTGACAATCATGTTGTTAAAGAGAAACTGCAAGTGTTGATTCCGAATATCGGAGAAGAAAAAGGACTGCCAGTTATTAATTTGTACCAGCTGACAGAAGGGAAAAATGAGCTCTACAGCGATGGATTGCACTTAACTGCTGAGGGCAATCGTGTCATCGCCCAAGCCATTTACCAAGAAATAGTGGAGAAATAAGTCTTTTAAATTGTCAGAAAATATGATATACTAGAACAACATTGGGGAGAGGAGGAGAGATAGGATATGGTAAAACGTGATCTATTGCGTAATATTTTGATAGTGGTTGCTCTTATTTTAGTAGCGATGGGCTTGCGTACCTGGGTCTTGGAGCCAGTAACTATTACAGACCAGATGGCTAACCAATATTTGGCCACAGATGACCAAATTATCGCCATTATGAATTCAACGGTGGATTATGGAGATTTTCTTCTCTATGAAGAGGATGGTGTGGAGTACGTCAGTCGAGTGATTGCTATGCCAGGTGATACAGTGACTTATATGGATGATGTCCTCTATCGAAATGATGAAATTATTGCAGAGAATTATTTGAGTCATACGACGGACTCGGAGTATTATACTGAAGACTTGACGATTGCGACCATTACAAATGGTGAAACAGATACAGTATCTGAAGAGACTTATTTTGTATTGAATGATAATCGCGCAAATCACAAGGACAGTAGGGAGTTCGGCTTGATTACAAATGACCAAGTGATTGGCCGATTAAGTTTCCGAATTAGTCCATTTTCAAAATTTGGCTTCATTGAGGTTGGTTTAAACGAATGAGAAGCAGCTAGGTAGGAAGTAGATAAGAAAAACAAGTTCGGAAATTTCGAACTTGTTTTTGCTTTCTGTGAGAGTGAGTAGTGGCTGTATGTCTTTATTTTCTTTTGTTGAAATGGGGTTTAAATCGTTTGGTTGCCAGATCTGAGAGCCTTTCAGGCAGGTTAGAGATTGACTTGATGGATTGTTTGGTCTTTTCTTTTTGAGTGTGCTTGATAGTCTGACTTTGTACGATGGTGGCCTGATCAAGGTAATAGAGTTTGACTAGGGTTCCAGGTTCGTATTTGCCCAGCTTAGGGTGAATGGCGACAACTTCCATTTCTCGCTCGTTGGCGTATTTGCTGGCTGGTTTGACAAGGACTGGTGTCACAACAAAGCCTTTATTCTCTAGATGGCGACGGGCAACATCTAGAGGTAAATCGACGACATTATCCAGTTTGATGAGGCTATTTTTGTAGTGGTGGTAGCGGTCGATATTTTTTTCAATGATGGGGGCTGTGGCATCAATTGTTCGGCCTGCGACCTCTGTCAAATCAGGAATCTTACTGATGACGGTCCCGAGAGCACCGATTGTTTTTGAAACTTTTCCAATCTTGCGAGTGGACGAGCTGACTTTACTAACTTTCACCATAATTTTCTCCTTTTTTGTATTATATCACAAGAGCTTGCAAATTCTTCTTAGAATCTGTATTAACAGATAATTAGTATTACCCAAGAAAAGAGACCGACAGAACGCCCAAATCAAACAGTTGCCACCGTGGTGAGAAGACTATTGATCCAAATTGATGAATAGTCGAGGGGATTTTCAAGACTTTAGGCTTGAAAATAAGCGATGAAACGACGATAGTCGGTTGCTTGCGTCCCCCACCGCTTAAGGCAAACTGTCAAAAAGTTTTGTGAATACGGTTTTGTGAATTCATATTGAAATTGGTAAAATGTTTTTGAAATTTTCTGAAGATTTTGTTACAATAGGAGAAAGAAATTTTTAGAAAGTAATACTGTGAACAAATCTTATTTTTATCTTGATATGAAAACGCACGAATTGGCTGTGCCCTATACTGGTCAGAATCGGCGTGTACGGGTGCTTCTTCCTCGTAATTATGAAGAGGATGGCGACAGACGCTATCCGGTGGTTTATTTCCATGATGGGCAGAATGTCCTCTACAGTAAGGAGGCTTTCTCGGGTCATTCGTGGAAAGTGATTCCGACGATTAAGCGGAATCCTGATATTGCCAAGATGATTATTGTGGCCATTGATAATGATGGCTTCAATCGGATGAACGAGTATTCGGCTTGGAAATACCAGGAGTCCAATATCCCAGGCATGCAGTTTGGTGGCAAGGGCGTGGAGTATGCGGAGTTTGTCATGGAAGTGGTCAAGCCCTTTATCGATAGCCAGTATCGGACGTTTGCGGACAAGCAACATACGGCCATGATCGGTTCTTCACTTGGGGGCAATATCACTCAGTTTATGGGCCTAGCTTATCAGGAGCAGATTGGTTGCTTGGGCGTCTTTTCGTCTGCTAATTGGCTCCATCAGGATGCTTTTGACCGCTATGTGGAGCGTATTGAGCTTGACAAGGAGCAGCGGGTCTATATTTATGTCGGGACCGAGGAGGCTGATGATACAGATAAAACCCTCATGGCTGGCAATATCAAGCAGGCCTATATCAATTCCTCCTTGTCCTACTCTCGGAACTTGATCCAGAAGGGGTTGCCTATTGGGCAAATCAAACTTGAAATTATCTCTGGTGCTATTCATAATGAAGAAGCCTGGGCTGCCTACTTGCCAGACTGCTTCCGATTTTTGAGCGTGCAGTGGTAGTTAAAAAATAAAAAAGACAGGGTTGTCCAGTTTTAGTTTGTTTGTCAAACTGAACACGGGCTAGAACCTGTCCTAAAAATAGAAAGGAATGAGTGAAGCTCTGTTCGGATTTCAAATTAAACTGAACATGAGCTAACTGCTGTGTGAAAAAGATAGACCATTTTATGTGTAAATACACTACAAGTTCTCCTATTTTCACTTTGCGGTTTTCGCTCTTTATATCTTAATTATGCATGTTGAATTTTTGAGTCATTGGTCTGGGAATCTTGGTCGCGAGATGAATGTGAATCGGTATGGTCATGCTGGAATTCCAGTTGTTGTCTTTGCTTCGTCTGGGGGTTCCTATACGGAGTATGCGGATTTTGGGATGATTGATGCCTGTCGTGGTTTCATCGAGGCGGGTCAGGTTCAGTTTTTCACTCTGACCAGTGTGGATAAGGAATCTTGGTTGGCAGATTGGAAGCCGATGCACGACCGCGCTCTCGCCCACCAAGCCTATGAAAATTATGTTATTGAAGAAGCAGTGCCATTTATCAAACATAAGACAGGCTGGTTTGATCCGATGATGGTGACAGGTTGCTCCATGGGCGCTTATCATGCGGTCAATATCTTCCTCCAACACCCAGATGTTTTCAGCAAGGTCATCGCTCTGTCTGGTATTTACGACGCCCGCTTCTTTAATCATAATCAAGATTACGGTAATGATGACCTGGTCTATCGCAATTCGCCAGCGGATAATATCTGGCACCAAAATGATGGTTGGTTTATCGACCGTTATCGGGCTTCGGACATTATCATCTGTACTGGACTGGGTGACTGGGAGCAGGATGGCCTACCAAGCTTTTTCACCTTAAAAGAAGCTTTTGAGCAAAAGAATATCCCTGCTTGGTTTGATACTTGGGGGACAGACGTTGCTCATGATTGGGTTTGGTGGCGCAAGCAAATGCCTTATTATTTAACACACTTAGTTGGCTAAGGAGGTCTGTATGAATTATTTAGTTATTTCTCCCTATTATCCTGAAAATTTTCAGCAATTTACCATTGAGTTGGCTAAGAAAGAAAATATCACTGTGCTGGGAATCGGGCAAGAGCCTTATGAGCAGCTGGGCGCTGACTTGCAAGCAGCTTTGACTGAGTATTTCCGCGTTGAGGATTTGGAAAATTTAGATGAGGTCAAGCGGGCAGTGGCCTTTCTTTTCTACAAACATGGACCAATCGACCGCGTCGAGTCCCACAATGAGTACTGGCTGGAAACCGATGCTGCCCTGCGGAGTCAATTTGATATTTTTGGAGCCAAGGAAAGAGACCTGAAAAAGACAAAATTCAAGTCTGAAATGAAAAAATATTTCACAAAAGCGGGCGTGCCTGTCGTCTCAGGTCAGGTCATCAAAACCGAAAAAGATGTCGCTAAAGCGGTGAAAAAAATTGGTTTTCCAATGATTGCCAAGCCTGACAATGGAGTTGGGGCAGCAGCTACCTACAAGCTCTCTAGCCAGGCCGATGTGGATCAATTCCAATCGGACTGGGATGGCGAGACCGTCTATTTCTTTGAGCAATTTGTCAATTCGAGCGAAATCTGTACTTATGATGGTCTGATTGATAGTCGCGGCAATATTGTGTTTGAAACCAGCTTCAACTACGTCTACACGCCACTCGAACTATTGAATGGCGGAAAAGATAATGCTTATTATATTCTCAAGGAGATTGACCCTAAGCTGCGCGACTATGGTCATGCGATTATCAAGTCTTTCGGTATGAAAGAGCGCTTCTTCCATATCGAGTTTTTCCGTGAAGGAGACGACTACATCGCCATTGAGTACAACAATCGACCAGCCGGTGGCTTTACGATTGACCTCTATAACTTCGCTCACTCCATTGACCTCTACAAGGATTACGCCAATCTGGTGGCGGGAGAAGCTGTAGCAGAGCGGAATTTTGAGCCTCAGTATGCTTTAGCGACCACGCGCCGTGATGAAACAGCCTATGCTCATAGCCATGAGGAGGTCTTGGCGAAATGTGGCAGCCAGCTGAAAGCTCTCAAACGGATGCCAGAAGCCTTTGCTGCCTTGCAAGGCAACACCTTGTACATGCTGACCGCGGACAGTGAGGAAAATGTGCTAGAAATGGTAGAGTACATTAGTCAAAAAGCTTGATTGGTTAGAAGGTCTGAATGATTTCAGGCCTTTAATTTTCGGCGGATATTTGCCTTCTATGGTATAATAGAGGTAGTAGTTACTAAGACAGAAAGGGTGTTTTATTCGTGAAAAATCAAGTGCTCGTTCACTTTCACACTGCAATCGCTAGTTATTTTGAGATGAATTTGTGGCAGTGGCAGGACCATCAGCTTGGGAAGGAGGTTGGTTTTGAACGCTTTGATAGTTTTGGTGCCGTTGCAAAATTGACTTACCACGCTCCGACTTTTCTGAGGCAGGTCTATGTGATTGCCAAGGAGGCCAATTGGTCACGGAAGTCAGTTGACTATACCATTCACCGCAATAGCGGTGTGCCAGTGACGGAAGTATGGATTGTTGATGGGGATGATCGGATTTATTATTCCCGTCAGGCTGCTGAGACTAGCCATTTTTATCGCCATCGGAGACCTCATGCTTTTGATATGGCTATGCGTAGCTCTGAATTTGATCGGCAGTGGGGGTTCGATGGCTGGCTGGGTGCCCACTATGAGCCAGAACAGACGACTTTTCGAGTATGGGCCCCGACAGTGAAAAAGGTAGAGTTGGTCCTCTATCAATCCTCTGCTGAAAATGCGAGTGTCCATATGGTGGTGCCAATGGAAAAAGGAGACCAGTTCCAGCCAGATAATCACCGCGAGAATACGCATGGAGTCTGGGAAGTGACTATCCCTGGCAACCTTGATTTCCATGCCTATCGGTACAGGGTCTACTATCACAAAAGAAATTACCGTGACACCAGAGATCCCTATAGCATCGCTACCACGGCTGACGGCAAACGCTCTATCATCCTATCACCGCAGTCTCGGACTTATGAAGGTTTTGCCGTTCGGCATGGCAAGGAAGCTACTTGGCGACTGGACAATCCCAATCAGGCGGTCATCTTAGAGACGCATGTGCGCGATATGACCAAGTCAGTGACAAGTGGTCTCCCACAGGAACTGCGAGGACGGTATCTAGGAGCTTGCAAATCAGGGACAGTCAATGACTATGGTCAGTCCACAGGTATTGACTATATCAAGAATCTCGGCGTGAGCCATGTACAATTCATGCCACTGTTTGACCACCATCAGACCTTCGATGAGCAGGGTGAATACGCCTATAACTGGGGCTACGATCCAGAAAATTATAACGTTCCCGAGGCCAGTTTCTCTTCTAATCCGCACGAACCTGCTAGTCGGATTTTAGAATTGAAAGAAATGATTCAAACCTATCATGATGCAGGACTTGGTGTTGTCATGGATGTGGTTTACAATCACACCTATTCCTCTCTCAATTCTCCTTTCCAGCTGACGGTGCCAGATTATTACTACCGAATGAACGCCGATGGGTCTTTCCAAGACGGCTCTGGATGTGGAAATGAGACTGCTAGTGAGAAAGAGATGTTCCGCAAGTACATGCTGGATTCTATCCGCTACTGGATCGAGGAGTACAATGTCGATGGATTCCGCTTTGACCTGATGGGCCTGCACGATGTGGAGACCATGCGGCAAATTCGTGCCATGGTGGATAGCATTGACCCGCGCATCCTCCTCTATGGTGAAGGCTGGGAGATGGGACAAGGTCTGCCAACAGAGCAAATGGCTTCCAAATACAATGCAGACAAAATGGCTGGAATCGGATTTTTCAATGATGACAATCGCAATGCCATCAAGGGAGCAGAAGTCTACGGGCACTTCGCGAAAGGATTTGTATCAGGGCAACCTGGGACCTATCAGCTGGTCAAGAGTATTGCAGGCTATGATGAGGGTTCCCCCTATATCAGCCCAAATCAGGTACTCAATTACATTGAAGCGCATGACAATTACAATCTGAATGATCTGCTCTGGGAGTTTCATCCAAATGATGATGTCAGTCGCCATACCAAGCGAATTGAGCTGGCCAATGCCATGAATATTCTCAGTCAGGGGATGATTTTCTTGCAACTCGGACAAGAATTTCAGCGGACCAAGATTTACCCTACTGGTACCGATATGCAGGTCACGGCTGAGGATAAGCAGCGAGCAATGAATTCTTATAATGCTCCAGACCGTGTCAATCAGGTCAATTGGAACCTGCGCACATTTTATCAAGACTCGTCAAATTTTGTTCGAGAATTGATAGATATCAAGCGACATTCAGACCTATTTGACTTCCAAAGCTACGACGCCATTCGTCGACATGTGAAATTTGATACCAATGTTCATGGAGATAGAGTCATCTCTTTCACAATTGAGAACGAGCACAAGAAATTTAATATTATTTTCAATGGAAATGAAAAAGATTTGCAAATAAACATGACAAGCGGCGAAAGATATGATATACTAGTATCAAATAAAAAGCGCTTTCATAACCAACCATTGATCATTGAAGAACTAACAGCTGTGGTTTTTGAGATGGCTAGAGAGGGCGAGCAAAAATAGCTCCTCTCTCTTATTTTATATCAAGATGATTTGACCTTGAAAGTACTTAACGAAAGTTGGTGAAAAGATGACGATTGAGGAGCAGGTTTACACCTTTGGTACTGGTGAGAACTTTCATCTCCAAAATTACTTAGGAGCGCATGCAGAAGAGGATGGCTATCGTTTTCGAGTGTGGGCGCCTAATGCAGAAGCAGTCGCCATTATAGGTGATTTTACAGACTGGCAGGACAATGCTCTGCCCCTGACCATGAACCAGGCGGGCGTCTGGGAAGGTTTTTCTGATACGGCACAGCCGGGACAGATTTACAAGATTCTGGTGACTCGTCGAGGGGGGCAGAAAGTTGAAAAACTGGATCCATTTGCTAGAGTTTTAGAGCCTAGGCCGAGTACAGGAGCCATCTTGCAAGCACCCTCTGAGCACAAGTGGTCAGATAGACTTTGGATGGGGCGGAGGAAGCGGTTTGGTTTTCGAAAACGTCCGGTCAATATTTATGAAGTGCATGCCTCTTCTTGGAAGACGCATCCAGATGGCAGCCCCTATACTTTTTCAGATTTGAAGGAGGAGTTGATTCCTTATCTGGCTAAGATGAATTATAGTCATGTGGAATTCATGCCCCTTATGGCGCATCCGCTCGGGATGTCTTGGGGTTATCAGCTGATGAGTTACTTTGCATTTGAGACCACCTATGGTAGTCCTGTAGAGTTTCAAGCCTTTGTAGATGCATGTCATGCACAGAATATCGGAGTCATTGTAGACTGGGTACCTGGACATTTCACGCGAAATGATGATGCACTGGCCTATTTTGACGGGACACCGACCTTTGAGTATCAGGATCCTGATCGTGCAAAAAATGTCCGTTGGGGAGCGCTCAACTTTGACCTTGGAAAAAATCAGGTGCAATCCTTCCTCGTGTCAAGCGCCCTATATTGGATTGAGCATTTCCATATTGACGGGATTCGCGTGGATGCTGTGTCCAATATGCTCTACCGTGACTACGATGAAGGCCCTTGGACACCGAATCAATTTGGCGGCAATCGCAATATCGAGGGCTACAATTTCCTTAGAAAATTGAATGGTGTCGTAAAGCTCTATCATCCAGATGTCATGATGATAGCAGAGGAGTCGACCGCGGCAACGCCGGTTACTCATGCTATTGCAGAGGATGGACTCGGATTTGACTACAAATGGAACATGGGCTGGATGAATGACACGCTCAAGTTCTTCGAGGAAGACCCTGTTTACCGTCAATACGATTTCAACCTGATTACCTTCAGCTTTATGTATGCCTTTGACGAGCACTTTGTTCTGCCATTTTCGCACGATGAAGTCGTCCATGGCAAAAAGAGTATGATGCACAAGATGTGGGGCGACCGCTACAACCAGTTTGCAGGGCTGCGCTTGCTCTACACCTATCAAATCTGTCATCCAGGCAAGAAATTACTCTTTATGGGGTCAGAATTTGGTCAATTCCTAGAGTGGAAATACGACCAGCAACTCGAATGGGGCAATCTAGAAGAAGCAGATGGCCTCAACCAAAAAATGCAGGACTTTACCAGCCAGCTTAATCTCTTTTATAAAGAGCATAAGGCGCTCTGGCAAAATGATGAGTCATACGATGGCATCGAGATTATCGATGCGGACAATCGTGCCCAGTCCGTTCTCTCGTTTATCCGGAAAGGTGATAAGGGAGAGATGCTAGTCTGTGTCTTCAATATGACACCAGTCGAGAGGAAAAACTTCACAATCGGAGTCCCTCAAGCTGGTATTTATGAAGAAGTTTTAAATACTGAGTTAGAAGAATTTGGTGGTGTTTGGAAAGAAAAAAATCCAATTACCCGCACGCAAGCGGGTAGCTGGAAAGACTACAAGCACCAACTGACCTTCACTCTTCCCGCAATGGGAGCGTCCATCTGGCGCATTAAGCGTCGTCTCAAAGAGTAAATGTACTCTCTCCACACGAAAGGAAACACCTATGAAAAATGAAATGTTGGCCTTAATCCTTGCTGGTGGGCAAGGAACTCGACTTGGTAAGCTGACACAGTCTATTGCCAAGCCTGCTGTCCAATTTGGTGGACGTTACCGCATTATTGACTTTGCGCTGTCAAACTGTGCCAATTCAGGGATCAATAATGTCGGAGTCATTACTCAGTACCAACCATTAGCGCTTAACAGCCATATCGGAAACGGCTCATCTTGGGGGCTAGATGGCATCAATAGCGGAGCAACTATTCTCCAACCCTACTCAGCAACTGAGGGCAATCGTTGGTTCTTAGGTACAAGTCATGCCATTTACCAAAACATCGACTACATTGACAGTATCAATCCTGAATATGTCCTCATTCTTTCTGGAGACCATATCTACAAGATGGACTACGACGACATGCTGCAGACCCACAAGGACAATCATGCTAGCTTGACCGTTGCCGTTATTGATGTGCCTCTTAAAGAAGCTAGTCGTTTCGGTATCATGAATACGGACTCCAATGATCGCATCATTGAGTTTGAAGAAAAACCTGAAAATCCTAAGTCAACAAAAGCATCTATGGGGATTTATATCTTCAATTGGCCAAAATTACGTCAAATGTTGGTAGATGCCGAGAAGAATGATGTTGACATGTCTGACTTTGGTCAAAATGTCATCCCAGCTTATTTGGAGCAAGGAGAAGCAGTCTATACTTACAACTTTGCAGGTTACTGGAAGGATGTCGGTACGATTGAATCCCTCTGGGAAGCCAATATGGAATACATCGCAGTTGACAATGAACTAGACAGCCGCGACCGTTCTTGGAAAATTTACTCTAAAAATCATATCGCACCACCAAACTTCTTAACAGAAGAAGCTGAGGTCAAAGATAGTCTCGTCGTTGACGGCTGTTTCGTCTCAGGTAAGGTGGAGCACTCCATCCTTTCAACCAATGTCAAAGTGGAAGAAGGCGCAGAAATCAAAGATTCCTTCATCATGAGTGGTGTGACCATCAAATCTGGTGCGAAAATCAATCGTGCAATCGTTGGTGAAGGCGCTGTGATTGGTGAAAATGTTGTGATTGATGGCACAGAAGAAGTACAAGTAGTCGGCTATGACGAAATCGTGGGGGTACAAAATGAAGATTGATAAGTATACAGCAATTTTAGGAAACACAGTCGGCTACCCAGATATGGAAAGCTTGACGGATCACCGTCCACTCGCTAGTTTGCCATTTGATGGGAAATATCGCCTGATTGACTTCCAATTGTCCAGTCTAGCGAATGCTGGGATTCGCAGTATTTACGGTATCTTCCGTGGACAAAATATCCGCTCCATTTTTGACCATGTTCGTTCTGGTCGCGAATGGGGACTCAGCACCTTGCTCAGCCATTATTTCCTAGGCTTCTACAATACCGAAGGCAATTCAACTACTGCTGATGCGGATTACTATGACCAAATTCTCAATTACTTGAGACGTTCAGGCTCTGACCAGACGGTCTACATGTCTTGTGATATTTTGACCAATATCAATTTGACCCAAGTGCTGCACGTCCACAATGTCAACAAACGCAATATCACAGTCGTATACAAAAAGCTGATGAAGGACCAAGTTGCTTCTGGCAATGAGCTCTTAGACATTAACGATGCTGATTCTGTGGTTGGAAAATTGGAATTGGACAAAACAACTGAGCCAGTACCAATGTCAGCCGACATCTACGTGGTCAACACCCCTTATCTGATTGAGAAATTAGAAGCGGAAGCACAAAAAGAAAATCCTCGTAAAATTCGTTATGTCTTGCGTGACTTGATTGTGGAAGATGGGGCAATCGCATTCGAACACACAGGTTATCTATCCAATATCACTTCTGTCAAATCCTTCTACGATGCCAATATGGACATGCTGGATCCACAGAAATTCTATGCTCTCTTCTACGGTAATCAAAAAGTTTACACCAAGGTTAAAAACGAAGAATCTACTTACTTTGATGCACGCTCCACTGTTAAAGATTCACAATTTGCATCTGGTTCAATCATCACAGGTACAGTAGACCACTCTATCGTTTCACGTAACTGTCGTGTAGAAGAAGGTGCGCGTGTTGCCCACACAGTTATTTTTCCTAAAGTAACCGTTGAAACTGGAGCGACTGTCGAATACGCCATCATTGATAAAAATGTACATATTCCAGCAGGAGTAACCTTACGAGGTACAGCTGAAAAACCACTAGTCATCTCTAAAGGACAAGAGATTACAGGAGATATCATCCAATGAAAATCTTATTTGTAGCAGCAGAAGGAGCTCCTTTTGCTAAAACAGGTGGACTGGGCGATGTGATTGGAGCATTGCCAAAATCACTGGTCAAAAAAGGTCATGAAGTAGCTGTCATTCTCCCTTACTATGATGTCGTTGATGCCAAATTCGGCGACCAAGTAGAAGATATCCTCTATTTCTACACAAATGTTGGCTGGCGGCGTCAGTATGTCGGCGTGAAAAAAATTGTTCGCGATGATGTGACCTTCTATTTTATTGATAACCAGCAATATTTCTACCGTGGCCGTGTTTACGGGGATTGGGATGATGGCGAGCGTTTCGCTTTCTTCCAATTGGCAGCCCTGGAACTCATGGAAAGAGTGAATTTCATCCCTGATATCCTTCATGTCCATGATTATCACACTGCTATGATTCCTTTCTTGCTCAAGGAAAAATACCACTGGATTCAGGCTTATCAAGGCATTAAGACGGTCTTTACGATTCACAATATTGAATTTCAAGGGCAATTTGATGCAGGGATGCTAGGAGACCTCTTCGGGGTTGGTTTTGAACGCTATGCGGACGGAACCTTGCGCTGGAATGACTGTCTCAACTGGATGAAAGCAGCAGTCCTCTACGCTGACCGCGTCACAACTGTGTCTCCATCTTATGCAAAAGAAATCATGACCCCTGAATTTGGTAAGGGATTGGACCAAATCATGCGGATGGAATCAGGTAAAGTCTCTGGTATCGTCAACGGAATTGATACAGATTTGCTCAACCCTGAGACCGACAAGTTGATTCCGCATCATTTCTCCGTGAAAGATTTAACTGGTAAGGCTGAAAATAAAGCTGCCCTCCAAAAACGTGCTGGTCTGCCTATTCGTGCTGATGTGCCACTTATTGGTATCGTGTCACGCCTGACAGATCAAAAAGGGTTTGACCTTGTTGTTGATGAATTGCACAATATTCTTCAAAATGATGTCCAAATTGTCCTTTTAGGAACTGGCTACTATCAGTATGAAGAAGCCTTCAGCTGGTATGCAAGCCAATATCCTGAAAAACTATCTGCCAATATCACCTTTGATTTGGAATTGGCACAGCAAATTTATGCTGCCTGTGATATCTTCCTCATGCCATCTGCTTTTGAGCCATGCGGACTTTCGCAGATGATGGCTATGCGTTACGGCACCTTACCTCTTGTTTCTGAGGTTGGGGGACTGCGTGATACCGTCGAGCCGTACAATGAGTTTGACAAGTCTGGTACAGGCTTTAGCTTCAGTAACTTTTCTGGCTACTGGATGACCAAGACATTGGAAAAAGCCTTGGATGTCTATACCAATCACCCAGCAGATTGGAAAATTTTGCAAGAAAATGCCATGACCAGAGATTTTTCATGGGATACAGCCAGCCAGGAGTATGTTGAATTGTACAAAACCCTATAAAATATGCTAAAATAGATAGTGAATAGGAATAGATGCTAGAAGCCTTTGATTCCCATCCCTAGGCAATCGGATTCTAAGCACAGACCCTGTTCAGCAGGAGAACTTGGCTTTTAATCCTTGCGCAAAGCTTAATGAACATCGTAATGAGTCTGAGGCATCGTCTTGTCCCAGACTCATCCTGCGTTTAGGCGCAGTTTGGAAACGCACACATTTTTTACAGAAAGGATTCCACTAACAATGGAAATTTCACAACTAACGAAAGAGCAATTTATCCGCGATTTCAAGGATACTCTTCATGAAGAGCAGCTAATTAAAGTCGCTCGCGCAACGCCAGCTGAATTGTTTACGACTCTTGCTAAGTTGGTCCGCAAATATTACACCAATCGCTGGATTGAGCGTAATCATAAATTGTCTGATGATAAGCAGAAAGTAGCCTACTATTTCTCTATTGAGTTCTTGCCAGGCCGGATGTTGGAAACTAATCTACTCAACCTTGGCATTTTGGACCTTGTGCGAGAAGGTTTTGCTGATCTTGGTGTTGATTTTGAAGATGTGGTCGAAGCAGAGCACGACATGGCCCTCGGTAACGGTGGTCTTGGCCGTCTGGCAGCTGCCTTTATGGATTCCTTGGCGACGACAGGGTATCCTGGATTCGGTAATGGACTCCGTTATAAATACGGTCTTTTCAAACAACGCATTGTCAATGGTTACCAAGTTGAATTGCCTGATTCTTGGTTTGGGTCAATCGGTAATGTCTGGGAGATCCGTAAAGACCACGACGTAGTCGATGTAAAACTCTTTGGTGATGTCTATTTGCAAGCCAATGAAGATGGACGCATTGTCCCTGTCTATCAAAATGCTCAGGTCCTCCGCGCTGTGCCTTACGATGTCCCACAAATCGGTTTTGAAAATGGGGTCATCAATAACCTGCGCCTCTGGGATGTGGAAATTCCAGAAGAGTATGAACTCAACTATCCTACTTTAGCAGACCGCCGCCGTGTGCAAGATATTACTTCTATTTTGTATCCAGATGATACTAGCTATGAAGGTAAACAGCTCCGTCTGGTGCAAGAGTACTTCATGACATCAGCTGGTCTGCAAACCATCATCAAGTCTTACCTCAAACAAGGTCTGCCTTTGGAGCAAATCCACGAGAAAGTATCTGTCCACATCAACGACACACACCCTGCCGTAGCACCTGCTGAGTTTATGCGCCTCTTGATGGACGAGTACGGCCTTGAATGGTCAGCAGCTTGGGAAGCAACGGTTAAAACCATTAGCTACACCAACCACACTATCCTGCAAGAAGCCCTTGAAAAATGGGATGCCAATCTCTTCAAAACTGTCTTGCCGCGTGTTTACCAAATCATCCTCGAAATTGATAACCGCTTCGTAGCAGATTTGGCGCAAAAAGGTACAGATGCTGGCCTGATTGAGCGGACTCGTATTGTGAAAAATGGCCAAATCCATATGGCGAACTTAGCTATCATTGGTGGATACTCAGTCAACGGCGTGGCAAAAATCCACTCCGATCTTTTGACAGAAGACACCTTGCACGATTTCTACGTTCTCTATCCTGAGAAATTCAACAACAAAACAAATGGTATCGTTCAACGTCGCTGGACTCAGATTGCTGCTCCTGAATTGTCAGCAGCCATCGATGATACCATTGGTAAAGCATGGCGTAAAGATATCCATGAGCTGGAAAAACTGACTGCTTTTGCAGATGATCAGGCTGTTCTGGATACCTTCTATCAAGTGAAGAAAGACGCCAAAGCGCGCTTAGCAGCCTATATCAAGGACACGACTGGAGTGGAAGTGTCGACTGATGCCATCTTTGACGTGCAGGTCAAACGTCTTCACGCTTACAAACGTCAGCTGCTTAACGTCCTTCATATTCTCAAACTCTACCATGATTTGAAAGACAATCCAGAAAAAGATATGGTTCCTCGCGTCTTTATCTTTGGAGCTAAAGCTGCGCCTGGATATCATTTTGCCAAGTCTGTCATCAAACTTATCAATGAAATTGCTAATCTGGTCAACAATGATGACTCCCTCCAAGGCAAACTCAAAGTCGTCTTCCTTGAAAACTACAACGTTTCTCTGGCAGAACTGATTGTGCCAGCAGCAGACGTGTCTGAGCAAATCTCGCTTGCTTCGAAAGAAGCCTCTGGTACCTCCAACATGAAATTCATGATGACAGGTGCGATTACTCTTGCGACTCTTGATGGGGCAAATATCGAAATCAAGGACGAAGTGGGAGATGAGAACATTGTCATCTTTGGGATGGATAAGGATGCAGTGTACCGTCACTACGCAGCTCATGACTACTATGCGCGTGGAATCTATGAGTCAAATCCAGTCATCCGTCGTGTAGTCGATAGCTTTGTTAATGGCACCATTCCAAACGCCCAAAGTGAAGGCACAGAAATCTATGACGCTCTCATTACCCACAATGATGAATACTTCTTGCTGGAAGATTTTGCATCTTATGTAGAAGCTCAAGAGCGCATCGATGCCCTCTACCGTAACCAAAAAGAATGGGCACGTATGAGCTTAATGAACGTTGCTAAATCTCACAAATTCACCTCAGATGATACCATTACAGAGTACGCTGAAGAAATTTGGAAATTGAAGAAATAACATTTTCTATCGCAATATTTCAAGAGGATACAGTTACCTTTCTGGGGTTGCTGTATTCTTTTTCTGTTTTGAGCAATTGATAAATTGATGGCCGAATTTCAAAAAATGAACTTATTTTGCTAAAAGTGTGTAAAAGTAGTATGATAAGTAGGTGTGAAGGAGGAGAGTTGATGAAAGATTTTCACTTTGATGCCATATCAGCATTTGAAAATTATCAGATTGAACGGATGGAAGATGGGGATGTGCTGGTTACAACGAAAGTAGTTGAGTCTTCCTTGAATTACTATGGCAATGCTCACGGCGGTTATCTATTTACCTTGTGCGATCAGATTAGTGGCTTAACGGTTATCTCGAAAGGCTTTGATGCGGTAACGCTTCAGTCCAATATCAATTATCTGCGGGCTGCAAGGCTCGGAGATACATTGACCATCAAGGGAGAGTGTGTCCATGATGGCCGTACCACGAAGGTGGTCGACGTCGATGTCAGCAATCAAGATGGCATTAATGTTTGTAAAGCGACCATGACCATGTTCGTGACGGGCAAGCGATCGGATCGATTTGCGAAAGAAGCCTAAAAAATCCTACTTGTTTTCAAGTAGGACATTTTTTTATTTACGATATAATTTGTCTTGTTCATAGACAGGGTCAAAGGTGATATTGATACCCAGTTTGCGAAAGACGTTTTTATCTTCTTCAGGGAGGGTTACGGTCGAGTGAACTTCACTGCCTTTGAGGTTTTCTAGTTGATTCATAGCGCGACGGGCTTCTTCACTAGTTTTTGCCGTAATAGCCAATGCAATAAGAATCTCATTTGAGTGAAGGCGTGGATTTTTGCTACCAAGGTGATCGATTTTCAGGTCTTGGATAGGTGTCACGTACTCAGGCTCAATCAAATGTGTCGCTTTGTCAATGTTGGCCAGCTTCTTGATGGCGTTGATAATGACAGCAGCAGAAGGACCAAAGAGTTCAGATGTTTTCCCAGTTACAATTTCTCCGCTTGGCAACTCCAATGCCAAGGCTGCATAGCCAGTGACTTCTTCTTTTGCTCTAGCTGCTACGACTACTTGGCGATCGAGTGGGGTGATGCCCGTATTGTTCATCAGGAGTTCAATCTTTTTAATAGCCGTCTCAGATACTTTTTCTGCCTTGAAATCAACCAAGGTTTGGTAATAGCGGCGGATGATTTCCTGCTTAGAAGCTTCTTTAGCGGCTTCGTCATCAATGATAGAGAAACCAACCATATTGACGCCCATATCTGTTGGAGAATTGTAAGGAGATTCACCCAAGATACGGTCTAACATGCGTTTGAGGACTGGGAAAATTTCAATATCACGGTTGTAGTTGACAGTCGTCTTACCATATTTTTCCAAGTGGAAGGAGTCAATCATATTGACATCATCCAGGTCAGCAGTTGCTGCTTCGTAGGCCAAATTGACTTCGTGATGGAGGGGCAAATTCCAGACTGGGAAGGTTTCAAACTTCGCATAGCCTGACTTGATGCCGTTGATTTGGTCGTGGTACATGTTGGACATGCAGGTCGCCAGTTTACCTGAACCAGGTCCAGGAGCGGTCACGACAACCAAATTTCGGCTGGTCTTGATATAGTCGTTTTTGCCCATGCCTTCTGGGGAAATGATGTGATCGATATCTGTCGGATATCCCTTAATCGGGTAATGTAGGTAAGACGCGATGTCATTCTTAGCCAATTGTTCACGGAAAGTATCCGCAGCAGGCTGTCCAGCGTACTGAGTGATGACGACCGAGCCGACAAAGATGCCCAAGTCCTTGAATTTATCAATGAGACGGAAGACCTCTTGGTCGTAGGAAATTCCGAGGTCGCCACGAGCTTTAGAGTGCTCGATGTTGTTAGCGTTGATGGCGATGACAATCTCCACTTGGTCTTTCAACTCTTGCAAGAGTTTGATTTTGTTATTTGGCTCATAGCCAGGAAGGACACGAGCGGCGTGGAAATCCTCTAGCATTTTACCGCCAAACTCTAAGTAGAGCTTGCCATCAAACTGGTTAATTCGCTCCAGAATGTGATCGCGCTGTAGGTTCAAGTATTTTTCAGAATCAAAAGCAATTTTTCTCATAATTTTTATCACCTCTGGGAAACTATTATACCATAAAAAAAGAAAAGATAAAGGAAAATTAAATTTTCAGATATTTTAATAAAATAATTCAACACGAACTATTCACACGGTACCAATTGCTACAAAAAATAGAGGAATAAAAAAATGTGAATTTCTGAGCATATTCTTTGGAAACGGTATCAAGCTTTGATATAATCAAGCTATAAAATTAAAAAAGGTGGATTTTTCATATGGCAAAAATCGTTGTTGTTGGTGCAAACCACGCTGGTACATTTTCTATCAATACTATTTTGGATAACTATGGTGACCAAAATGAAGTAGTGGTATTCGACCAAAACTCAAACATTTCTTTCTTGGGCTGTGGTATGGCTCTTTGGATTGGGAATCAAATCTCTGGTTCAGACGGTCTTTTCTATGCAACTAAAGAAGGACTTGAGTCAAAAGGTGCTAAAGTGTACTTGAACTCACCAGTTGAGTCTATCGACTTTGACGGTAAAACTGTCACTGCTATTGTGGACGGTCAAGAACATGTAGAATCTTATGATAAATTGATTTTGGCGACTGGTTCTCAACCGATCTTGCCACCAATCAAGGGTGCAGCAATCAAAGAAGGTAGCCGTACATTTGAAGCGACCTTGGAAAACTTGCAATTTGTCAAACTCTTCCAAAACGCGCAAGAAGTCATTGATAAATTGAACGACAAATCACAAGACATCAAACGTGTAGCAGTTGTCGGTGCTGGTTACATCGGGGTTGAGCTTGCGGAAGCCTTCCAACGCCATGGTAAAGAAGTCATCATGATCGACGTAGTTGATACTTGTCTTGCTGGTTATTACGACCGTGACTTGACGGATCTCATGGCGAAAAATATGGAAGACAACGGTATCCAATTGGCCTTCGGTGAAACCGTGCAAGAAGTTGCTGGTGACGGTAAAGTAGAGAAAATCATCACTGATAAGAACTCTTACGATGTAGATATGGTTGTCCTTGCAGTTGGCTTCCGTCCTAACACAGCGCTCGGTGCTGGCAGGTTGGAAACTTTCCGCAACGGCGCTTACTTGGTTAACAAAAAACAAGAAACATCTATTAAAGATGTCTACGCTGTTGGTGACTGTGCGACTGTTTATGACAACGCTTTGGATGATGTCAACTACATTGCACTTGCTTCAAATGCTGTCCGCTCTGGTATGGTCGGTGGCCACAATGCTGGTGGTGGCGAGCTCGAGTCACTTGGTGTACAAGGATCAAACGGTATCTCTATCTACGGCCTCAACATGGTCTCAACTGGTTTGACAGAAGAAAAAGCGAAACGTTTTGGCTTCAACCCAGCTGTAGTAGCCAACACTTCCCTTCAAAAAGCTGGCTTCATGGAAGATGATAATGAAGAAGTGACTATCAAGATTGTCTATGATAAAGACACACGTAAAGTCCTTGGTGCACAAATGGTTTCACGTGCAGACATCTCGCTCGGTATCCACATGTTCTCACTGGCGATTCAAGAAGGCGTGACCATTGATCGCTTGCAATTGCTTGACCTCTTCTTCTTGCCACACTTCAACGAACCACTCAACTACATCGCGAAAGCTGCACTTTCAGCAGAAGCGGAATAAGATTTAGCTAGATGACTGAAAACCAACTTCGATTGAGGTTGGTTTTTGCTTGTTCGAAAAATATTTCTACGTTGCGTGCAGTAAGTCCTTCCATTGGAATGAGTCAGATACGGTAATTTTTGGTATAATGAAAGGACTGAAAACTCAGAGGAAAATGTGCGACTGAGTAAGTATGAGACTTTAGAAGGGAAGGAGTTTAGCTAGGTTAATGCCTTAACCTAACTGAACGCGAGCTAAAAGCTGCGGAAAAAAGATGAATCGCTAAGAAAATCAGGATTTTCTACGATTCCCTATTTTTCTTTTGCTTTTTACGCTCTTGGTATCTTTATGAGTAATCCACTTTTAAATGGTATGAATGACAAGCAGGCAGAAGCCGTGCAGACGACTGAAGGACCGCTTTTGATCATGGCGGGGGCGGGGTCTGGTAAGACGCGGGTCTTGACCCACCGTATCGCCTATCTGATCGATGAGAAAATGGTCAATCCTTGGAATATCCTGGCTATCACCTTTACCAATAAGGCTGCGCGTGAGATGCGGGAGCGGGCTATGGCGCTCAATCCAGCGACAGCTGATAGCTTGATCGCCACATTTCACTCCATGTGTGTGAGGATTTTGCGACGGGACGGAGACCATATCGGCTACAATCGCAACTTTACTATCGTGGATCCTGGTGAGCAGCGGACCCTCATGAAGCGGATTTTAAAAACGCTCAATCTGGATCCTAAAAAATGGAGCGAGCGGACGATTTTGGGCACCATCTCCAATGCCAAGAATGACCTGATTGACGAGGCGGCCTATGAGCAGCTGTCTGGGGATCTCTATACGGAGATTGTGGCCAAATGTTATAAGCTCTATCAGGAGGAGTTGCGTCGCAGCGAAGCTGTGGATTTTGATGACCTGATCATGCTGACGCTGCGCCTCTTTGACCAGCATCCAGATGTCCTGGCTTATTACCAGCAGCGCTACCAATATATCCACGTGGACGAGTACCAAGATACCAACCATGCCCAATATCAGTTGGTCAAGCTTCTAGCCAGCCGTTTTAAAAATATCTGTGTAGTCGGAGATGCCGACCAGTCTATCTATGGCTGGCGAGGTGCTGATATGCAAAATATCCTGGACTTTGAAAAAGACTACCCAGAGGCAAAAGTTGTCCTCTTGGAAGAAAATTACCGCTCGACTAAAACCATTCTCCAAGCGGCTAATGACGTCATCGAGCGCAATAAGAACCGCCGACCTAAGAAGCTTTGGACCCAAAATGCGGATGGTGAGCAAATCATCTACCACAAGGCGGGCAATGAGCAGGAAGAAGCAGTCTTTGTAGCCCAGACTATTGCTGATTTGGTCCGTGACGGGAAAAACTACAAGGATATGGCTGTCCTCTATCGGACCAATGCCCAGTCCCGTACCATCGAGGAAGCTCTGCTCAAGTCCAACATCCCTTATACCATGGTGGGCGGCACCAAGTTCTACAGCCGAAAGGAAATCCGAGACGTCATCTCCTACATGAACGTCATCGCCAATCCTGCGGATAATATCTCCTTTGAGCGCATCGTCAATGAGCCCAAGCGCGGTGTCGGACCTAGTACAGTGGACAAGATTCGTGCCTTTGCCCAGACGCATGACTACTCCCTCCTTGAGGCTAGCTCTCAGATTATGCTCTCAGGTGTCAAGGGTAAGGCTGCCCAGGCAGTCTGGGACTTGGCCAATACTCTCTACGGGCTGCGGGACCAGCTGGATAAGCTGACGGTAACTGAGCTGGTGGAAGCTGTCCTTGAGCAAACTGGCTATATGAGCGCCCTTCAGCTTCAGGCGACCTTGGAGGCCAATGCCCGTATTGAAAATATCCAGGAATTTCTCTCTGTGACCAAGAATTTTGATGAGAAGGATGAGGATGGAGTTGAAGACGAGACAGGTCTTGAAAAACTCAGCCGCTTCCTCAATGATCTGGCACTGATTGCCGATACGGATGATGGAGATACAGAGGCTGCAGAAGTGACCCTCATGACACTGCATGCGGCCAAGGGACTGGAGTTTCCTGTTGTCTTTCTCATCGGTATGGAGGAAAATGTCTTTCCACTCAGTCGGGCGGCGGAAGATGAGTCTGAGCTAGAAGAGGAGCGCCGTCTGGCCTATGTAGGGATTACCCGGGCTGAGGAGCAGCTCTACCTGACCAATGCCAGCTCGCGACTTCTCTACGGACGGACTAGCTACAATCAGGCCAGTCGCTTCCTTAACGAAATCTCGTCTGATCTCCTGGACTACCAAGGCATGGCCAGACCTGCCAATACCAGCTTTAAGGCCAGCTATGCCAATACAGCGAAACCTGCCTTTGGGCAAGGGATGAGCCTGTCTCAGGCCTTGCAGACCAGAAAGGCAGCAGCCCAACCTGTCCGAAAATTGGGTGGCGATTTGCCATTTGGCAAGTCGGCTGCAGGTAACGCCTCGCAGACCAGCTGGTCGATCGGCGATATCGCTCTGCATAAAAAATGGGGTGAGGGTACGGTGCTAGAAGTCTCTGGTACGGGTAGCTCCCAAGAACTCAAAATCAATTTCCCAGAAATGGGATTGAAAAAACTCCTGGCGTCTGTGGCGCCCATCACCAAGAAGGAAGACTAAACGAAAAAATGGATGAAAGTGGCCCTGATGGGTCTGGTAATGGTAGTATCGGTGGTCCTTGTAGCCTGCTCTAACAAAGGAGATAAGGCTATCCAGGGCAAGTGGAATGTGGCGACGTCGGATGAGACCATCCATTCCATGGAAATCACGGAAGATACCTTGACGATCGATGTGCTGGAGTACGACTACAGCCAAGTCAAGTCTGGCTCTTCCAATGGCTATGACTACTATGTCATCAAGGTAGATGGCGATACGCTCTACACTGTCATCTTCCCGGATAGTACGGATGAGACAGTAGCCATGATGGTGCGGATTGAGGATGCGGGGTCTCCTTTTGAGGGGGAATTTGTCTATGCTATGAGCACCGAGTTTGAGCCAAGCTTTGCCCAATACCAAACCAACTTCTGGTCGTCTTCTGAAGAGTAGGAAAAACGTCTATGAAACTAGTCTACACAGCTATTGCCAATGATTTGACACAGGAATTGGCTGCGCTTGCCCAGTCCTATGCGGATAAGGGCAGTCGTGTCTTTTATATCGCGCCCAATTCTCTGTCCTTTGAGAAGGAACGAAAGGTCCTAAAGAGTCTGCCCCAGCAGGCTTCTTTTGCCATTACCGTGACCCGCTTTGCCCAGATGGCGCGCTACTTTGTCTTAAATAGGGCACCACACAAGGAGACCTTGGATGACACGGGGCTGGCTATGCTCTTTCACAAGGTGCTGGCAGATGAAAATCTGGAGCTTTTCGTCTACAAGCGTCTGCGCAAGGATGCCAACTTTATCCAGGAGCTGGTCGACCTCTACAAGGAGATGAAGACAGCTAACCTAATGCCATCTGACTTAGAAGCCATGAAAGATGTGGCCAAACAGGCTGACCTGCAGGCAATTTTTCGAGCAGCTGACTTGCTTCTGCGTCAAGGGGACTATGACAATCAGTCCCAGTTAGCCTATTTTAGCGAGGAAGTGGCAGCAGGGCACCTGGATGAGGAGCTGTCCCGCACAGTCCTTGTCATCGATGGCTTTACCCGCTTTTCTGCAGAAGAGGATCGACTAGTGGACCTCCTGTCCAGCCGGTGCAAAGAGCTGATCATCGGTGCCTATCTTAGCCCCAAGGCCCAGCGCTCTAGCCAGACTTACGGCTCCATCTACCAGGCCAGTCGAGAGTTTTTGGGGCAATTAGCCAGGACCTACCAGGTGACTCCGACCTATATGGGCAGTCAAGAGCAGGCAGCTAGTCCCTTTGCTCAGCTAGCTGGGCTTTTTGAAAGCCAGCATGACTTTAGCTACGACGGGGAGCAGCTTACAGAAGAAGCTAGGGACGCCATTCAGATCAGCGAGTACGCTAGCCAGAAGGATGAGCTGACTGCCGTTGCCAGTCAGATTCGTAGACTATTGGCCCAAGGGGTCCGCTACAAGGATATTCTGGTCCTACTGGGCGATGTGGATGCTTATCGTTTGCAGCTTTCTCAAGCCTTTAGCCAGCAGGACATACCCTACTACCTGGGGAAAAATGAGTCCATGGCCCACCACCCTTTGGTCAATTTTGTCGATGCCCTCTATCGCATCAAGCGCAGCAACTTTCGAACAGAAGATGTGGTCAACCTCCTCAAGTCAGGCCTCTATGGCCAAGTGTCAGAGGAAGAGCTGGACCAGTTTGAAAGCTACTTGAACTTTGCGAAAATCCAGGGCAAAAAGAAATTTACCAGCGACTTTACTATCAATCCCAAGGACCGCTTTGACCTGGAAAAACTCAATAGCCTGAGGACAAAACTGCTGACACCACTTGATAAGCTGCTTAAATCCAGTGACCAAAAAGGGACGAGCCTTTTGCAGAAGTTTACTAGCTTCATGGAGCAGGTGGCTGTCATGGACAATCTGTCCGGACTAGCCGCAGCTAGCAGCCAGTTGGAAAAGGACCAGCATGAGCAGGCCTGGGCGACTTTTAGCCAGGTTTTGACCACCTTTTCTACCATCTTTGGGGAGGAAAAAATTTCTGTGCTGGATTGTTTGTCCCTTCTGCGGACGGGGATGCTGACAGCTGACTATCGGACCGTGCCTGCCACTGTCGATGTGGTCAATGTCAAGTCCTATGACCTGGTCGAGCCGCATACCGCAGACTATGTCTTTGCCCTGGGGATGACCCAGTCCCATTTCCCAAAAATTAGCCAAAATAAGAGCCTTCTAACAGACGAGGAGCGGGCTGCTATCAATGAGGCGACGGAGGACTTTAGCCGTCTGGAAATCGCCAGCCTTGAAAATAGCAAGAAAAACCACTTTGCGGCACTTTCTCTCTTTACTTCTGCCAAGAAGGAACTTCACCTCAGTCTGCCTCGCTTGGTCAATGAAAGTGAGGACCAGCTCTCTGTCTACCTGCGGGAGCTGGTGGACCTAGGTGTCGACATGCAGCAAATACAGGGGCATTCTACGGATTTGGTCGGCCACTACAAGTCATTGCTTTCGACGGTGATTGCGGTCAATCGGGGGGACTTGGAAAGAGAATTGACCAAGGAAGAAGAATCCTTCTGGTCAGTGGCTGTCCGCTATCTGAGAAAACGCCTTGAGGAAGACAAAATCATCATCCCAGGCATCAACCAAAAGGAAGACTTGACCACCCAGACCGTCGCCAAAGAGGTGCTGGACCTGCGCTTTGCACCGAGTCAGCCCATCTCCATCTCCAGCACAGCCCTTACGACCTACTATACAAATCAGTATCTCTACTTTGTCCGCTATATCCTGGGCTTAGAGGAGCAGGGGACTATCCAGCCAGATGATCGCCAGCACGGTCTCTACCTCCACAAGGTTTTTGAGGTCTTTATGGCAGACCATTCAGACCTGACCTTTGACCAAAAGCTGACTAGGGCTATCCATACGGCCCAAGCCCAGCCTGATCTGGCCATTTACTACCAAGAAGACCAGGAAGGAGTCCTGAGTCAGTCTATCTTAGCAGATGTCGCCAGGGCCACGGCCAGCCTCTTTGACCAAGAAGAGGAGCAAGTCCAAGTGCTGGACCAGGAAAGACGCTTTGACTTTGTCTTGGATGACAAGGTGCGGATTTCTGGCATGATTGACCGGGTGGATCAGCTGACAGGGGAGCAGGAGCTGACAGGCCTTGTGGATTACAAGTCAAGGGACATGACCTTTAAGTTAGACAAATTTTTCTACGGGCTCAACTCGCAACTGCCGACCTATCTAGAAGCCCTGCGACAAGGACAAGCTAGTCCGGACAGGAAACCTCTCTCTAGTCAGCAACTGCTGGGAGCCATGTACCTCCACATGCACAATCCCCAGGTCAAACTAGCTGATATCAAGTCAGCGGATGACTTGCTGACCAAGCCTCTAGGCAAGCTGCACTACCAGGGCCTCTTTTCCACAAATGCCAAGGGTAAGCTATCTGCTGCCTACAAGGCCAGCAACCAGTTTAGTCCAGAGGAGTTGGAAACCCTTTTGGACTACAATCTACAACTCTATAGAGAAGCGGAAGCTGGTATCCGCTCTGGCCATTTCGCCATCAATCCCTACACGACGGATAAAAAGGCGGTCCAGGGCGAGCAGCTCAAGCGCATCACCCGCTTTGAGGCGGATAGCCACATGAGCCAGGCCCGCTACCTGACACCCTTGCCACGAGCTGGCAAAAAGCTCAGCCAAGACGAGATTTTACAGATGATGGGAGGTGACCAAGATGCCTAGGATTCCATTTTTAAGACCGGAAGAAATACAGAAGCGCATAGACCAAGAAGCAGCTTCTGATAAGTCCCGCAAGATGACCCCGGAGCAAATCCAGGCCATCTACTCCAGCGGGACCAACATCCTGGTCTCTGCATCAGCTGGGTCGGGTAAGACCTTTGTCATGGTCCAGCGGATACTGGACATGATAGCGCGAGGGGTAGGAGTAGATGAGCTCTTTATCTCCACCTTTACTGTCAAGGCCGCAGGTGAGCTCAAAGAGCGTCTAGAAGCAGGCTTGACTGACCTTCTGCGAACAAGGACGGACCCTGATCAGCAGGCTTTCATAGCCCAGCAGCTGACCCTGCTGGACACAGCAGATATTGGGACCATGGATGCCTTCACCCAAAAGCTGGTCAACCAGTACGGCTATCTGCTGGGCATCTCGCCCATTTTCCGCATCATGACCGACAACTCTGAGCAGGACCTCCTCAAAAACGAAGTCTACGCCGATCTTTTTGACGATTATATGAAAAAGGATGACAGTGGAGATTTCAAACACCTGGTACGCAACTTTGCGGGCAGTCGCAAGGATAGCAGAGGATTTCGGAGCCTGGTCTACCAGATTTATGCCTTTAGTCAGGCTACAGCCAGCCCGGAGAAGTGGCTGCAGGTTCACTTTCTAAAAGGGTATGAGACCTATGCTAGCCTAGAAAGTCTGCCATCTGGCTTTCTGCAAGAGTTGCTCGACACCGTACTCGCAGCTGCAAGCCAGCTGCGAGACTTGACCGAGAGTGAGTCTTATGCAAAAACAAAAAAAGATGGCAAGCCAACAGCCACCTATACCAAGCATCTGGCTGTTATAGAAGGACTGGAAGAGGCCGTCCAGCAGTTTCAAACGGATAGGCAGCTCGCTGCACTAGTTGACAAGATAACAGAACGAATACCGTCAGGTGATGGCGTAACCGTGGCCAAGGTCAAGTATCCCATCTACAAGAGCCTTCATGGCTTACTGCCAACCTATCGTCATCTGGACACCATGCTCCACTACCAGGAGCAGGCCCTGGACTTGCTGCACCTCCTGCAGCGTTTTGCCCTGAACTTTTCAGACCAGTACTTGCAGGCCAAGATTGGGGAAAATGCCTTTGAATTCAACGACATTGCCCACTTTGCCATCCGCATACTGGAGGAAAATCCAGATATCGCCCAGCTCTATCAAGATAAGTATCACGAGGTTATGGTTGATGAGTACCAGGACAACAGCCACACCCAGGAGCGCATGCTGGAGCTCCTCTCAAACGGCCACAACCGCTTTATGGTGGGGGATATCAAGCAGTCTATCTACCGATTCCGTCAGGCAGACCCACAGATTTTCAATCAGAAATTCCAGCTCTTCCAGTCAGATCCGACAGCAGGCACTCTTATCCTCCTCAAGGAAAACTTCCGCTCGTCATCTGAAGTACTGGATGCCACAAACGGTGTCTTTAGCCACCTCATGGATGAGGCAGTCGGCGATATCCGCTACGATGACAGCCATCTCCTGGTGGCGGGTAGCCCTGCCCAAAAAGAAGCCCATCCCCAGCAAATGGCCCAAGTCCTCATTTACGACAAGGATAGTGCAGCAAGTGAGGGCGAGGAAGCTCTGGTCAGCCAGGGAGAGATTGACCTAGTCGCCAAGGAAATTATCCGCCTCCACAATGAGGAGGAGGTGGACTTCAAGGACATCACACTCCTTGTCCCATCCAGGACCCGCAATGATGCCATCGTCCGCGCCTTTGAAGGCTACGGGATACCACTGGTGACCGATGGGGGGACTAGCCACTACCTGCAGTCGGTCGAAGTCATGGTCATGCTGGATACGCTGCGCACCATCCACAATCCTCTCAACGACTATGCCCTGGTGGCCCTTATGCGCTCGCCTATGTTTAGTTTTGATGAAGACCAGTTGGCTCGGATTGCCGTGCAGGATGATAAGGTTCCATTTTTTGATAAGCTGAGAGCTGCTGTCTCGGGAACTGGCCAGCATCCAGAGCTCGTCACACCAGCTCTCACCGACCAGCTTCAGCTTTTCCTAGACACCCTGTCCAGCTGGCGCACCTTTGCCAAGACCCAGAGCCTGTATGACCTGATTTGGCGCATCTATGGCGACCGCTTTTACTACGATTATGTCGGGACACTAGAGCGGGCTGACCAGCGTCAGGCCAACTTGTACGCCCTCGCTCTACGTGCCAATCAGTATGAGCAGACTGGCTTTAAGGGGCTGTCGCGCTTCATCACCATGATCGATAAGGTCATCGCAAGTGACAACGACTTAGCAGATGTGGAGATGCCTGCACCTAAGAATGCGGTCCAGCTCATGACCATCCACAAGTCCAAGGGGCTGGAGTTTCCCTATGTCTTTATCCTCAATCTAGATAAGAAATTCTTCAATGCCCAGCAAAGCGAGATTTACCAAGATAGCATCTTATCTCGGGAACAGGGGATTGGCATCAGGTACCTGGCCGATATGAAGGACCGTGTGCCAGAGAGTCCATTGCCCCAGGTCCTGGTCAAGATGGAGACCCTGCCCTATCTGTTCAATCAAAAAGCTGCCAAGGCTGCGGACTTGTCCGAGCGCATGCGGCTACTCTATGTGGCCATGACCCGGGCTGAAAAGCGCCTTTATCTAGTCGGAAAAGGAAGTCAGGCAAAACTTGCCAGTCAACCTATTATTTCTGAGACCAAGAATGGCTTTCTTTTGGAAAAGGATCGCCTTGCCATGACCTCCTTCCAGGACTGGCTAGTGGCGCTGGATACGGCCTTTACGGCAGCAGAGCTGTCCTACACCCTGACCTATGTGACGGACGAGGACTTGACGCCAGACAAGATTGGGACAATCAAGGACAAGGCAATCATCCCAGCGGATGACTTGACCAATAACCGCCAATCAGACCAAATTCGCAAAGCATTAGACACCTTAGAAAGTGTTGCTATTCTCAATCAGCGCTACCAAAAGGCGATTGAGCTGCCAAGCGTTCGCACACCCAGTCAGGTCAAGCATTTCTACCAGCCTGTCATGGACGTAGACGGTGTTGATATCATGGAAAAAGAAGTGATTGCAGTAGCAGACACGACACCTACCTTTGAGCTGCCAGATTTTGGTAAGCAAGTTGCGGTATCGGGCACAGCTATCGGCTCTGCAACCCATGAACTCATGCAGCGTCTGACCATTCGGGAGCAGATGAGTCTAGTCGATATCGAGACCGCCCTAGCTGCTGTTCAAACTGACCAATCTATTAAGAAAAAGATTGACCCGAATAAGATTCTGTCCTTCTTTGAGACTGAGCTGGGCCAACTCATCCGCAACCATGTAGACCAACTCCACCGAGAAGCACCATTTGCCATGCTGACAAAGGATCCTGATAGCCAAGAAGACTTCGTTGTTCGTGGGATTATCGATGGCTACCTGCTGCTAGAAGATCGCATCGTCCTCTTTGACTACAAAACGGACCACTTCACAGATAGTCAAGTAATCAAAGTCCGCTATCAGGCCCAGATGGCCCTCTATGCCCAAGCTCTCCGCCAATCCTACGGCATCAAGCAGGTTGATAAATATTTGATTTTGCTGGGAGGAGAGGATTTAGAAGTAGTTTCTTTGTAAACCAGATCCACATGGGTTTGGTTTTTTAGTACCGTTTTAGTAACTGTACTTCCATTTTGTTCTTCTGCCATGTTCTACCTAACTTGTACCAAGTTCACACGGTTATCGTTGCTTTAAATCCTCCTCCTTGACATCTTCCTTCAGTATGATAAGATAGACAACAATATATTTTGAAAGGTTCTCCATGTCTTACAAGCATCTACATTCTCTGCCCAAAGTCGAGCTCCACTGTCACTTAGACGGTTCCCTCTCCCTATCAGCCATTCGTCGCCTGGCCCAGATGGCGAAAATCCCCCTACCAGAAGCCGACGCTGACCTTCGTCCACTCGTCATGGCTCCAGCACACGTGACTAGCCTCAATGACTACCTTAAGACCTTTGACTTTGTCCGTCCTCTCCTTCAGACCAAAGAAGCTTTGCGCCTAGCAGCCTATGACGTGGTTGAGCAGGCTGCCAGAGAGCATGTCATCTATACTGAGATTCGCTTCGCACCAGAATTATCCATGGACCAGAGGCTTTCAGCCCTGGAGGTGGTGGAGGCTGTACTGGACGGCTTTGAAGCGGCTATGGCAGACTACGACATCACTGCCCGAGCGCTGGTCTGTGGGCTCAAGCAGAATGCAGATGCTGCCCTGCCCATCTTTCGAGCAGTTAAAGAACTCTATGCGCGTGGTCTAGCAGGCTTTGACTTCGCAGGGAATGAAGTAGATTACCCGACGGAAGAGTTGGCAGATATTATCAAGGAAACTCAAAACCTTGGTCAGCCCATGACCTTCCACGCTGGCGAATGTGGATGTGCCAATAATATCGCTTATGGCTTAGACTACGGCATCAAGCGCTTTGGCCATGGAACAGCTATCTATAAAGAGCCAGAATTGATGACGAAGCTAGTGGCAGCAGATGCCACATTGGAGATTTGCCTCATCAGTAATCTTCATACCAAGGCTATCGAACGTATCGAAGATTATCCCTACCCTCAGTTGCTGGCAGCAGGGGCTAATATCACCATCAATACGGACAATCGGACCGTCTCCGACACCAATCTGACCAAGGAATACCAACTTTTCCAAGATCAGTTTGGCACCACAGAGGCAAACTTTTACAGTTTTAATCAAACTGCCATCCGTAGCTCCTTTGCGTCAGCAGCAGAAAAAGAAAAACTCCTCTACAAACTAGCCCAAGCCCAGCCACACCTACAAGACTAGTCCTTTTAAAAGGGCTTTTTTTATGTAAATTAACGGTATTTCAAGTTTCAAAGGAAAACAGGGCTAAGATTTTACTTAAGTTTACGGATGAAATCGCTTTTCAAGTTGTGAATGTACGGTAAACATGGTATAACCATGAGTTATTTAAGTTTATTTTAAGAATAGGAGTCCAAATGGTTAAACATTCACATCGCATCTGAACCTCTCCTTTTTATCTCTTTTCATTCGATTTGTCACGGTATTTATGTTAGAATAAAAGGGTCAACGTTTAGAAAGGTGGATAGATTTTCATGTTAAAAGAAACGGATATTCAGGAATTCGTCACAAAAAAAGGCTGGTCTTACAGCGAAAATAGTTCGATTGTAGGAGTTTCCATGCCTAGTAAATTAGCTTACCTAGTCGGTCCAGCCGGTGTCTTCACAATGAAATACATGGCTCTTCATTTCGGGTCAGACGGAATTGTTGTAATGCCCTTGAACGGTGTAACTGGAAATATTGAGGAAGGAAGCAGCTTCATCATCCCTACCGATGCTATTCAAAGCGTTCAGTTCCAAAAGAAAATGCTCTCTTATAAACTAGTTGTTACGGGAGAAGAGTTTGAATTAAACTGCAAGGTAAATAAAATGATGGTTGGTGCTTCTTGGCACAAAGACAGCTTGACTCAGCTCCTAGAGCGCTATCAGTAAGATTTTTACGACATTCTTTAATGGTTCATTATAGTCATAGTCATTTAGTTTGCTTTTAGTAGTGAAATGATTTGGGAAATCGTTTCAGCTCATCACAAGAAATAACAACTGATGAGGCAAGGAGCTGCAGGCATAACTGAAGTTAAGCAAAGCGAGTTAACACAGTAATAAAAGATAAACGAAACGACTATATCTAAAAAACATCTGAATCATTTAAATGATTTTAGTATATTAAAGAGGAGTTACTTCGGTAGCTTCTTTTTTTATTCGATGAAAAATATCTGTAAAAGCAGGAATATATCGTTGACAGATATATCGATATGCGATATAATTATTATAACGGAAGACGATATAGCGACAGACGATAATAGGATGTGGCTGATATTTTACAGGAGGAGACTATGCAAGAAGCGTTAACAGAAGGTAGTTA
>CAUTON010000003.1:0-42403 GCA_963539895.1 uncultured Streptococcus sp.
TTAGCAGTAGCTTTTGTTTCAGGTTACATGTTAGGGGTCTATTTACGCGGCTTTTGGAAAAACATTCCATTTGACGACGAACCTATTTTTGACGACGAAGACCTCGAAGATGAATAACTACAGAAATCGTGTCGATACTGTCCAAAAAATCCTTGACAACCCAAAAATGTAAGCGTATAATAAACCCAATCAGAAAAAGTAGCAGATTGAAGTTTTCAGGGAGCTGACGGGGATTGCAAGTCAGCAGCGGATGTGTGTGAAATGGGCTGAGGTTATAAGTGAATGGAAATCAATGACCATTCGGTGGGCACACCTTACCGTGCAACTCCTTGTTTGAGGAGATGAGAGAGAAGGGGAGATTCTAGACAATCCCTTCTAAGTGAGGTGGCACCGTGTCATTGACGCCCTCGCACAGAATTTTTTTCTGTGCGGGGGCTATTTGTTTTTCTAAAAAAAGAAAGGAATTGAACCCGTCCGGCAAGCGAAAGGACATAACGTGAATAAGTCAGAGGCATCGTCGTAGACGTCTGAACTTTCTTTGAAAGTTCTAGTCGTCCTGACGGGGGTGCGTCAACGAAATCAAAGATTTCTGACTTACCGGCAAATTCAGTCGCTTGCTGGTCGGACTTGGTATCTTGGCTATGATGTACAGACGATGGCGGAGCTTGGCATAAATACAAACAACATATGCAAATATTTTTACCAAAGAAAGAGGACATATCATGACAGAAAACAAAAAAGGCTATTTTGGACAATTTGGCGGCTCCTTCGTACCGGAACCTATTCAAGCATTGTTGGATGAACTGGAAGTGCAATTTGAAAAATACAAAAACGCCCCAGAATTTTTGGAAGAGTACCACTACTACCTCAATGAATACCAAGGCCGGGAAACGCCGCTCTACTATGCGGAGAGCCTAACCAAGGAGCTGGGTGGCGCTAAAATTTACCTCAAGCGCGAAGACCTCAACCACCTAGGTTCTCACAAACTCAACAATGTTCTGGGACAAATTCTTTTGGCCAAGCGCATGGGTAAAAAGCGTGTCATCGCTGAGACTGGTGCAGGTCAGCATGGGGTGGCGACTGCCGCTGCCGCTGCAAAATTTGGCATGGAATGCGATGTCTACATGGGGGCTGAAGATGTCAAACGTCAACGTCTCAATGTTTTCCGTATGGAAATGATGGGGACGCGCGTGCACGCCGTGACGGAAGGCACTCAGACCCTCAAAGAAGCCGTCGATGCAGCCTTTGGTGCATGGATGGAAGACCTGGATGCCTTTTATGTGCTGGGATCAGCAGTGGGACCTCACCCTTATCCTTCTATCGTCCATGAATTTCAAAAGGTCATCTCCGTCGAGAGCCGTCGCCAAATCCTGGAGAAAGAAAATCGCCTGCCAGACTATGTTATTGCCTGCGTGGGTGGTGGATCAAACGCCATCGGCTCCTTTTCAGAGTATGTGGCGGATGAAGGCGTTAAGCTGATTGGAGTTGAAGCAGCTGGTAAGGGTGTCGATACAGACCAGCACGCAGCAACCATGACCAAGGGGACTGTCGGCATTGTCGACGGGATGAACACCATTTCCCTCTTTGCAGAAGATGGCAAGATTGCCCCAGTTTATTCCATCTCAGCGGGGCTGGACTATCCAGGAGTAGGGCCAGAGCACGCTTTCTTCAAGGAGACAGGTCGTGTCAACTATGTAGCAGCGACCGATGACGAAGCAGTCCAAGCTCTTCTCACCCTCAGTAAAACAGAAGGAATCCTGCCTGCTATCGAGAGCTCACATGCCCTGGCTGAGGTTATCCGCTTGGCACCGACACTTGATAAGGACAAGATTATTGTTGCGACTGTTTCTGGTCGTGGGGACAAGGACGTGGCTGCAATCGCAGACTATCTTGGTCAATAAATCCCTTAGATTTCAACCTTTTTCCTTTACTTTTTGGGAAAATCTGCTATAATAAAAAGTATAGAAATAGGAAAGAGAGGCGAGGTTGCAACTTCGCCTCTTATCTGTGTAGAAGAGGAGGAAGTCATTTGGCAAACATTGTAGAAGTGGTCACAGCTGCCATCGCACCCCATATACAGGCTCCCTACGAGCTGGTCGATGTGGAGTATGGCAAGATGGGCGGTGACTATGTCCTGTCCATCTTTGTTGACAAGGAGGGAGGGATTTCCCTCAACGATACGGCGGACTTGTCAGAAATCATCAGTCCTGTGCTGGATACCATCCAGCCTGATCCATTTCCAGAGGCTTACATGCTGGAGGTGACTAGTCCAGGTTTAGAGCGTCCGCTCAAGACCAAGGAAGCCGTGGCTGCAGCAGTTGGTAAGTACATCAACGTCAAGCTCTACCAGGCCATTGACAAGGTCAAGGTTTTTGAGGGGAATTTGATTGCCTTTGAAAATGAGGAGCTGACCGTGGCCTACATGGATAAGACCCGCAAAAAGGAAGTGGTCATTCCTTACACTGCCGTTGCGAAAGCACGCCTGGCCGTCAAAATTTAAAGAGAAAGGACCTTTTGATACAAAAAGGAAAAAACAATGAGTAAAGAAATGCTAGAAGCCTTCCGTATTTTGGAGGAAGACAAGGGTATTAAAAAAGAAGATATCATCGAAGCGGTAACCGAGTCCCTGCGCTCAGCCTACAAGCGCCGTTATGGCCAGTCTGAGTCAGCCTCTATCGAATTTGATGAGAAAAAAGGCGATTTCCATGTTTACACCGTTCGTGAAGTGGTGGACGAAGTCTTTGACAGTCGCTTAGAAATTTCACTGAAAGATGCACTGGCCATTTCATCTGCTTATGAGCTTGGTGATAAAATCAAGTTTGAAGAAGCACCAGTCGAATTCGGCCGTGTGGCTGCCCAGTCCGCTAAGCAAACCATCATGGAAAAGATGCGCAAGCAAACCCGTGCTATCACCTACAATACCTACAAAGAGCATGAAGGTGAAATCATGACAGGTACGGTAGAGCGTTTCGATAACCGCTTTATCTATGTCAATCTGGGCTCTATCGAGGCGCAACTGTCCAAGCAAGACCAGATTCCTGGCGAGATTTTCCAATCACATGACCGTATCGATGTCTACGTCTACAAGGTAGAAGACAATGGGCGTGGGGTCAATGTCTTTGTCAGCCGCAGTCATCCAGAGATGATCAAACGCCTCATGGAGCAGGAAATCCCTGAAGTCTACGATGGAACAGTGGAAATCATGTCTGTTTCTCGTGAAGCAGGTGACCGCTCTAAGGTTGCTGTCCGCAGCCACAACCCAAATGTGGACGCAATCGGGACTATCGTGGGTCGCGGTGGTAGCAATATCAAGAAAATCACCAGCAAATTCCACCCAGCTCGTTACGATGCAAAATCTGACCGCATGGTTCCAACTGAGGAAAACATCGACGTCATCCAGTGGGTAGATGATCCAGCTGAATTTATCTACAATGCCATTGCTCCTGCTGAAGTGGACCAAGTCCTCTTTGATACAGAAGATGGCAAGCACGCAACAGTCGTTGTGCCAGACAACAAATTGTCATTGGCTATCGGACGTCGCGGTCAAAACGTGCGTTTAGCTGCTCACTTGACAGGTTTCCGTATCGATATCAAGTCTGCAACTGAGTTTGAAGAAATCGCGGACCAATTCTTCGGTGAAGAAGACTATGAGGTTGACTATGAGGAAGCAAGCGACTATGTCGAAGAAGTAGAAGTAGCAGAAGACTACGAGACAGAAGAATTTGTAGAAGAGTTGGAAGAGTCTCAAGCAGACTAAGGAGGACGACTCATGGCAAAGGTGAGAAAAATTCCCCTACGAAAGTCGGTTGTTTCTGGTGAGATTATCGATAAACGTGATCTTTTGCGCATTGTCAAAAATAAGGAAGGTCAGGTCTTTATCGATTCGACAGGCAAGCAAAATGGTCGGGGTGCCTACATCAAATTGGACAACCAAGAGGCCCTCATGGCCAAGAAAAAACAAGTCTTTAACCGTGCCTTTAGCATGGAAGTGGACGAGGCTTTTTATGACGAGCTGATCGCTTATGTGGACCATAAGGTCAAAAGGAGAGAGCTTGGACTCGAATAAGCGTCAAAAAATCTTAAATTTACTGGGAATTGCCCAGCGAGCAGGCAGCCTGATTTCAGGGGAAGAGCTGGTCGTTGCGGCCATTCAAAACGGGCAGGCTCGCCTGATCTATCTGGCCAGTGATGCCGCTCCAAATTTAAGTAAGAAAATTACAGATAAAAGTCGGACTTACACAGTCGACGTTGTTACCGCGTTTTCAACGCTGGAATTAAGCACTGCCATTGGCAAAAGTCGTAAGGTCATTGCCGTGACAGATGCTGGATTTACTAAGAAAATGAGGTCTATTATGGAATAGAACAGGAGGACAAGATTTTGTCTAAAAAGAGATTGAATGAGATTGCCCGTGAATTGGGCAAGACCAGTAAGGAAGTGGTCACAAAGGCACAGGAGTTAGGCTTTGATGTCAAAAGCCATGCATCCAGTGTCGATGAAGAAAGTGCGAAAAAGATTGCGGCTAGCTTTTCAAGCAAACCCGCTGTAGAAAAAGCTGCTGCTCCAAAAACGGACAGCCCAGCCAAAGAAGAAGCGCCAAAAGCTGCCGCAAAACCAGCGGCACCAGCTCAAAAGGTAGCAATGAAAGCTGAGAGCAAGCCAGCGCCAGCTCCGAAAACGGAAGTGAAAAGCGAGCAAACGGCTGCAAAACCAGTAGCGAATCGCCCAAAAAGTCGTAACTTCAAGGCGGAACGCGAAGCGCGTGCCAAAGAACAAGCTGCCAAACGTGCCCAAGGTGGCAATGACAATCGTCGCAACAACGATCGCCGCGATAATCGGAATCAAAATGATCGTCGTGACAACCGCAATAATGACCGTCGTAATGGTCAGGGACAAGAGCGTCGTAACGGGCAAGGTCCAGTAAATCAAGAGAACCGCCGCAACAACGACCGTCGGAATAATCGAAATGACCGTCGTGACAACCGTGGTGGATTGAACAATCAACAAGCTCGTCCTGCTGCCAAGATTGACTTTAAAGCGCGAGCAGCAGCCCTAAAAGCTGAGCAGAATGCAGAATATGCCCGCGGTAGCGAGGAACGTTTCCGTCAGGCTCAGGAGGCAAAAAAATCTGCCCAGCGTAAGCCAAAAGAAATCAAATTTGAGGAGCCAGTGATTGAAGCGAAGCCTGTTGCAACACCGATTGCTCCAGCCAGCTCAACCCCAGCTCCAGTGGCCGCTAGTCAACCAGCTCCAACTGATACACGTCGCAAAAAGCAAGGACGTCCAGATAAGAGTCGTGACTTTGACAATGAAGACGGACCACGCAAACAACAAAGGAATCAAAATAGTCGAAATCAAGTGAGAAACCAACGAAATAGTAACTGGAACAACAAGAAAAACAAAAAAGGCAAAAATAATCAGCAAGCAGCCAAGCCTGTCACTGAGCGTAAGTTCCATGAATTGCCAACAGAATTTGAATATACAGTAGGCATGACCGTTGCGGAAATTGCAAAACGGATTAAACGTGAACCAGCTGAAATCGTCAAGAAACTCTTTATGATGGGTGTCATGGCGACGCAAAACCAATCACTTGATGGAGATACCATTGAGCTCCTCATGGTAGATTACGGTATCGATGCAAAAGAAAAAGTCGAAGTGGACAATGCTGATATCGAGCGTTTCTTTGCAGAAGAAGGCTACCTCAATGAAGAGGAAATGGTAGAGCGGCCACCAGTTGTGACTATCATGGGGCACGTTGACCATGGTAAGACGACTTTGCTGGATACCTTACGTAACTCACGTGTAGCGACAGGCGAAGCAGGTGGTATCACTCAGCATATTGGTGCTTATCAAATTGAAGAAAATGGCAAGAAAATCACCTTTCTGGACACGCCTGGGCACGCGGCCTTCACCTCCATGCGGGCGCGTGGTGCATCTGTTACAGATATCACTATCTTGATTGTAGCCGCAGACGATGGTGTCATGCCACAGACGATTGAAGCCATCAACCACTCAAAAGCTGCCGGCGTCCCAATCATCGTTGCCATCAATAAAATTGATAAGCCTGGAGCCAATCCAGAGCGTGTCATCGGTGAATTGGCAGAGCATGGCGTTATCTCAACGGCTTGGGGTGGAGATTCAGAGTTTGTCGAAATTTCCGCTAAATTTGGCCAAAATATCGAAGAGTTGCTTGAAACAGTCCTCCTTGTTGCTGAAATGGAAGAACTTAAGGCCGACCCAACAGTTCGTGCGATCGGTACGGTTATCGAAGCCCGATTGGACAAGGGTAAAGGTGCAGTTGCTACCCTCTTGGTGCAACAAGGTACGCTGAACGTCCAAGACCCAATCGTAGTCGGCAATACTTTTGGACGTGTCCGTGCTATGACCAATGACCTCGGTCGCCGCATCAAGGTGGCTGGCCCATCTACGCCAGTGTCCATCACAGGTCTCAATGAAGCGCCGATGGCGGGTGACCACTTTGCCGTTTATGAAGATGAAAAAGCTGCGCGTGCAGCCGGTGAAGAACGTGCTAAACGTGCCCTGCTCAAACAGCGTCAAAACACCCAACGTGTCAGCCTGGAAAACCTCTTTGATACCCTCAAAGCTGGTGAAGTCAAGTCTGTCAACGTCATCATCAAGGCTGATGTGCAAGGTTCTGTTGAAGCCCTTGCTGCTTCTCTACAAAAAATCGATGTTGAAGGAGTCCGTGTCAATATCGTCCACTCAGCAGTCGGCGCTATCAATGAGTCTGACGTGACCTTGGCTGAAGCATCCAATGCCTTTATCATCGGCTTCAACGTGCGGCCTACGCCAATGGCTCGCCAACAAGCCGATACTGACGAAGTTGAAATCCGCCTCCACAGCATTATCTACAAGGTTATCGAAGAAGTCGAAGACGCTATGAAAGGGATGCTGGATCCTGAGTACGAAGAAAAAGTCATCGGTGAAGCGATTATCCGCGAGACCTTCAAGGTATCTAAGTTGGGAACTATCGGTGGATTTATGGTTATCAGTGGTAAAGTCACTCGTGACTCCAGTGTCCGAGTTATCCGTGATAGTGTCGTGATTTTTGATGGAAAATTGTCTAGCTTGAAGCACTACAAAGACGATGTGAAAGAAGTCGGTAACGCCCAAGAAGGCGGTCTCATGATTGAGAACTACAACGACCTCCAAGTGGATGATATGATCGAAGCTTATATCATGGAAGAAATCAAACGCAAGTAAGCATTGAGGGGACGGCCCTTTAATGCTTAATACAGCAATCGCTATGACGGATTGCCTATATGCGTTCTCCTTGCCTTTTAACGAGAAATAACCTTTAAAAGCTAGGTCTGCTGGCCTAGCTTTTCGTCAAAATAGATAAAAAACTAACAGAAAGGAAGAAACCCGAGCGGGAGGCTTGTAAAAAAATAGTCCAAATCTAGCATCAAGATGCCAGACGGACTCCTATTTTTCAGTCGCCTCCTGTTCGCTCTTGGTATCTTATATTATGAGTAACCATCGTGTTGACCGTGTCGGAATGGAAATCAAGCGGGAAGTGAACGAAATTTTGCAGAAAAAAGTACGGGATCCGCGCGTGCAAGATGTGACCATCACAGACGTGCAAATGCTGGGTGACCTGTCAGCTGCAAAAATCTACTACACCATCCACTCAACCTTGGCGTCTGATAATCAAAAGGCGCAAATCGGCCTTGAAAAAGCCACAGGAACCATCAAACGAGAACTAGGGAAAAATCTAACCATGTACAAAATCCCTGACTTGAAGTTTGAAAAAGACCAGTCTGTCGAGTATGGCAACAAAATCGACGAAATGCTGCGCGCTTTGAATAAGGACTAAAATGGATTTGCAAAAAATCTTTACAAGCGATGTTCAGCTGAGGGAAATCTTGACCATACTCGCTAGTTTAGGTCTAAAAGATTGCGGGCTGGCAGCTGGAACTTTACGCAATTTTATTTGGAATACCTTGTCTAATCGTGATGGCTTTGATCACCAGTCTGATGTGGATGTTGTTTTCTTTGACCCCAGTGTTTCTGAGGAAGAAGCAACAGTGATTCAAAATAAGTTAAACAAAACCTACCCGCAGTATGATTGGGAGGTTAAAAATCAAGCCTACATGCACCAGCACAGTCCTGGGACTGCTCCCTATCAATCGGCTAGAGATGCCGTTTCCAAGTATCCCGAAACCTGCACAGCCAATGCTGCACGCTTGCTGGAGGATTCGACTATTGAGTTTTTCTGCCTTATGGAGAAAAGGATATAGTAGAGTTTATAGTTCGCCCGACGCCGCACTTTGCGGCGAGTCAGGAGCGAATGGCAGTTTTTCAAGATAGACTTGCAAAGAAGGGCTGGCACAAGCAGTGGCCACAAATTCAGTATAAAGAAAAATGAGAACGCACTTGTTCTCATTTTCTTTTGTTCTAGGTAAAGAGCTAGGTAAATTAAGGTCAAATCGAACCACTAAAAGGCGCACGACAAGGGTTATTACAAATAAGCCTAGATAGACGGGAATGCGAGGCCACAGGAGATTGACCACAAGAAAATGATAGGTAATACCAGCTAGAAAGGCCAAAATGGCATAAACATCTTCCCTGAGGACAGATGGAATTTCATTGGCAAATAGATCACGAAGCATGCCTCCACCAACGCCTGTCAACGTAGCCAGAATTCCACTGGTCATGATATTGAGATGTAGAGAGACCCCTAAACTGGCACCAATCAGCGCAAAGATTGCTAAGCCGACCGAATCAAAAATGAGATTGGTCACTGCTAGAAAATGAAGCAGTTGTTTATCGCGAGGGTCATCTTTTTCTTTATGGTGCACGATGAGGAGATACATGATAATCGCAACAATGATGGAGAGATAGATAGCATTTGGCTAGCGCAATGCAGCTGGGACCTGTCCGACCATAATATCGCGAATAATGCCGCCGCCCACTGCAGTGATGATGGCCAGCAAGGTAATGCCAAAAAGGTCCAGCCCCTTTTTAAATCCCTTGACAGCACCCTAGATGGCAAAGGAAATCGTCCCAATATAATTGCAAATCATCAAAAATACATCAAGATTCATAAAAACCTCCGCCGATTATGGTATCACAATTCGTAAGCTCTTGCAAGATGAGTAGAGTTTGTGAAATTACCTTATTTCTTCGGATAAGTCAAGAAATTTGATTGTGAACAAATGCACTAGTTCTGGTGTTTAAACCGTTTTCTTAAATGCAAAATTTCCGGTTCAATTAGTTGCTATTTGTGAAATCCTCTAGTAAAATCTCCCTAGATAGAGAAATTTTGGAGGAAAATATGGTAACTATCTCGAAAGAACAACACTTGGATATGTTCCGCAAGATGCAACAAATCCGCGATGTGGATATGAAACTCAATAAATTGGTGCGACGCGGCTTGGTCCAAGGGATGACCCACTTCTCAGTCGGCGAAGAAGCTGCAGCGGTTGGACCGATTGCTAGCCTGACGGATCAGGATATTATCTTCTCTCACCACCGTGGTCATGGTCACGTCATCGCAAAAGGGATTGACATTAATGGTATGATGGCGGAATTAGTTGGTAAAGTGACTGGAACTTCAAAAGGTCGTGGTGGTTCCATGCACTTGGCCAACGTCGAAAAAGGGAACTTCGGTTCAAACGGTATTGTTGGTGGTGGCTATGCTCTAGCAGTTGGTGCTGCTCTGACTCAGCAGTACAACGGGACAGATAACATTGTCATCGCCTTTTCAGGGGATTCGGCAACGAACGAAGGTTCTTTCCATGAGTCTATGAACTTGGCTGCTGTGTGGAACTTGCCAGTTATCTTCTTTGTTACAAACAACCGTTACGGCATTTCAACAGATATTACCTATTCCACCAAGATTGACCACTTACATGAGCGCGCAGCTGCTTATGGTATGCCAGGCCACTATGTCGAAGATGGCAATGATGTGGTAGCTGTTTACGAGAAAATGCAAGAAGTCATCGAATACGTGCGCGCGGGTAATGGGCCAGCCATGGTTGAAGTGGAATCCTACCGTTGGTTTGGCCACTCGACAGCGGATGCTGGTGCTTATCGGACCAAAGAGGAAGTCAACGAGTGGAAAGCAAAAGATCCGCTTAAGAAATACCGTACCTACTTGACAGAAAACAAGATTGTTACTGACGAGGAGCTGGACGCTATCCAGGCAGAAGTTGCGGAGCAAGTCGAAGCAGCTGTCAAATATGCCCAAGAAAGCCCAGATCCAGACATTTCAGTAGCTTACGAAGATGTGTTTGTTGACTAAGACTTGAAAGAGGAGAAAGATTAAAATGCCAGAAATGAAAGTTATGGCCTTGCGTGAAGCTATTAACCTAGCCCAAAGCGAGGAAATGCGCAAGGATGAGAAAGTCTTCTTGATGGGAGAAGATGTCGGTATCTACGGAGGGGATTTTGGTACTTCCGTTGGGATGTTGGAAGAATTTGGTCCAAAACGCGTACGGGATACTCCTATCTCAGAAGCAGCCATTGCAGGTTCAGCAGTCGGTGCAGCGCAAACTGGTCTGCGTCCAATCGTCGACTTGACCTTCATGGACTTTGTTACGATCGCGATGGATGCCATTGTCAACCAAGCAGCGAAAACAAACTACATGTTTGGTGGTGGTTTAAAAACTCCTGTCACCTTCCGTGTAGCATCTGGTTCCGGTATCGGATCTGCTGCCCAGCACTCACAGTCTCTTGAAGCATGGTTGACACATATTCCAGGTATCAAGGTGGTAGCACCAGGTACTGCAAATGATGCAAAAGGATTGTTAAAATCTTCTATTCTGGACAACAATCCCGTTATCTTCTTGGAGCCAAAAGCCCTTTACGGAAAGAAAGAAGAAGTAGACCAAGATCCAGACTTCTACATTCCGCTCGGAAAAGGGGAGATCAAGCGCGAAGGAACAGATGTGACCATCGTCTCCTACGGTCGTATGTTGGAGCGCGTGCTGCAGGCTGCTGAGGAAGTGGCGGCTGAAGGCATCAGCGTTGAGGTCGTTGACCCACGCACTCTTATCCCACTGGACAAAGCGCTCATCATTGACTCTGTTAAGAAAACTGGTAAAGTGATCTTGGTCAATGATGCCTATAAGACTGGTGGTTTCATCGGGGAAATTGCATCTATCATCACAGAAAGTGAAGCATTTGACTACCTGGATGCGCCAGTAGTCCGTATCGCATCGGATGATGTCCCAGTTCCTTATGCAAATGTTCTTGAAAATGCAGTCTTGCCAAATGTTGAAAAAATCAAAGCTGCTATCTACAAGCAAGTCAACCGAGGCTAAAAAGTAACAGCTGGTCTGAGCCTAGACCAGCTAGCCTTGTATTTGTAGAAGGATAGAGAAGACTATAGAAAGGAACATAGACGAGAAGGATTTGAACCCGAGCGGAAAGCTCGGAAAAAAGATAAATCGTACGAAAAATCAGGATTTTTCACGGTTTCCTATTTTTCATTCGCTTTCTTCTCGCTCTAGGTATCATGAAATGCCAATAGAAATTATCATGCCTAAGCTCGGTGTAGATATGCAAGAAGGCGAAATCATCGAGTGGAAAAAGCAAGAGGGTGATGTGGTCAATGAAGGCGACGTGCTCCTCGAAATGATGTCAGACAAAACCAGCATGGAATTAGAAGCTGAAGAGTCAGGCGTCCTCATCAAAATCGTGCGAGGGAATGGCGAAGTCGTTCCTGTCACTGAAATCATCGGTTATATCGGTGCAGAAGGTGAGGTTGTTGAAGTAGCTTCTTCAGCAGCTCCTGTGGCAGCCCCAGTCGAGAAAGCGGCAGCACCGGTAGCGCCAACTCCAGTTGCTGCCTCTTCCCTTGTAGCTGCTAAGCCACAAGGTGAGGGCAAGGTCCGTGCGACTCCAGCAGCTCGCAAGGCTGCACGTGAATTGGACATCGACTTGGGCCAAGTGCCAGGTACGGGTGCCAATGGCCGGGTGCACAAAGTGGATGTTGAAGACTTCAAGGGTGCCCAACCTAAAGCGACACCGCTTGCAGCTAAGATTGCTGCTGATAAGGGCATCGACCTTGCGTCTATTGTGGGTACTGGTGTAGCTGGTAAGATTACCAAGGAAGATGTCCTGGCTGCACAAGCGCCAGCTGAAGTTGCAGCTCCCGTCAAGGAAGAAAAGCCAGCTAAGGAATTGCCTGAAGGCGTGGAAATCATCAAGATGTCAGCTATGCGTAAGGCCATCTCTAAGGGAATGGTCAACTCTTACCTGACAGCACCGACCTTCACACTCAACTACGACATCGACATGACCAATCTCATGGCCCTGCGCAAGCAAGTGCTTGAGCCAATTATGAACAAAACGGGTCTCAAAGTGACCTTTACAGACTTGATTGGCCTTGCCGTAACACGTACCTTGATGAAGGAGGAGCATCGTTATATGAATGCATCCCTCATCAATGATGCCCAAGAAATCGAACTGCACAAATTTGTCAACCTCGGCATCGCCGTCGGTCTAGATGAAGGACTGGTCGTACCAGTTGTCCACGGAGCAGATAAGATGAGCCTGTCCGACTTTGTCGTGGCATCGAAAGATGTGATCAAAAAAGCACAAACTGGTAAGCTCAAAGGGGCTGAAATGTCTGGATCAACATTCTCTATCACCAACTTGGGAATGTTCGGTACCAAAACATTTAACCCAATCATCAACCAACCGAACTCGGCTATCCTCGGTGTATCGGCAACGATTCAAACACCAGTTGTAGTGGATGGGGAAGTGAAAATTCGTCCAATCATGGCTCTTTGCTTAACCATTGACCACCGTATCATCGATGGTATGAACGGTGCCAAATTCATGGTGGACCTCAAACACCTGCTTGAAAACCCATTGGAATTGTTGATCTGATCAGAAGTTAGATTGTAAAGAAAACCTTTTAAAGAAAATAGAGAAAGGAAGTAGAACGAGTTCGTGAAATTTGAACACGAACTAAATGCTCGGAATTTAGATAGACTTTCTTGGATGCAAGCATCCTACGTCAGTCTCCTAAAATTCGGTCGCATTTGGACGTTCTTTGTATCATAATTATGGCAGTAGAAATCATCATGCCGAAACTTGGCGTGGATATGCAAGAAGGCGAAATCATCGAGTGGAAAAAAGCTGAAGGTGATGTTGTCAATGAAGGAGATGTCCTCCTTGAGATGATGTCTGACAAAACCAGTATGGAATTGGAAGCAGAAGACTCAGGTGTCCTCTTGAAAATCGTTCGTGGTAACGGTGAAGTGGTTCCTGTAACAGAAGTCATTGGTTATATTGGTGCAGAAGGTGAATCTGTCGATACAACTGCAGCTCCTGCTCCAGCAGCGGTTGCCCAAGCGACAGCTGACCTGCAAGCCGCCGGCGTTGAAGTCCCAGCCGCACCTGCAGCAGCAGCGACTCAAGCACCAAAAGCAGACCTTGCTGACAACGAGTATGATATGGTCGTTGTCGGTGGTGGACCTGCTGGTTATTATGCAGCTATCCGCGGTGCCCAATTGGGTGGAAAAATCGCCATTGTGGAAAAATCTGAATTTGGCGGTACCTGTCTCAATGTTGGTTGTATCCCAACTAAGACTTATTTGAAAAATGCTGAAATCTTGGACGGTATCAAGATTGCGGCTGGACGTGGAATCAATTTGGCATCCACAAACTATGCTATTGATATGGATAAGACTGTTGACTTCAAAAACTCTGTTGTTAAAAAATTAACAGGCGGGGTCAAATCTCTCCTCAAAGCCAACAAAGTAACTATGTTTAACGGCCTTGGGACAGTTAACCCAGATAAGACCATTACCATCGGTTCAGAAACCATTAAAGGTCGTTCTATCATCCTCGCGACGGGTTCAAAAGTATCTCGTATCAATATTCCAGGTATCGATTCACCTCTTGTTTTGACCTCTGACGATATTCTTGATTTGAAAGAAATTCCTAAATCACTCGCTGTAATGGGTGGTGGCGTTGTCGGTATTGAACTTGGACTTGTTTGGGCATCGTATGGTGTGCCAGTAACGGTTATCGAAATGGCTGACCGCATCATCCCAGGCATGGACAAGGAAGTCTCACTTGAATTGCAAAAACTCTTAGCTAAAAAGGGCATGACCATCAAGACTTCTGTCGGTGTGTCTGAAATTGTTGAAGGCAATGGCCAGTTGACCCTTAAACTCAACAACGGTGAAGAAGTGGTTGCTGAAAAAGCCCTGCTTTCTATCGGACGTGTACCGCAGATGGCAGGACTTGAAAACCTCAACCTTGAAATGGATCGCAACCGTATCAAGGTCAACGAGTATCAAGAAACCTCTATCCCAGGCATCTACGCACCAGGTGACGTCAACGGCACCAAGATGTTGGCCCACGCTGCCTACCGCATGGGTGAGGTTGCTGCTGAAAATGCTATGCACGGCAATGTCCGCAAAGCCAACCTCAAATACACCCCTGCCGCAGTGTATACGCATCCAGAAGTGGCGATGGTTGGTTTGACAGAAGACCAAGCGCGCGAACAATACGGAGACATCTTGGTTGGTCGTTCAAGCTTTGCTGGTAACGGTCGTGCGATTGCTTCAAATGAAGATCATGGTTTTGTGAAGGTAATTACCGATGCCAAATACCATGAAATTCTTGGTGTTCATATCATTGGTCCTGCTGCAGCTGAATTGGCCAACGAAGCCGCAACCATCATGGAAGCTGAATTGACAGTAGACGAAGTGGCACAATCCATTCACGGACACCCAACATTCTCAGAAAACATGTACGAAGCCTTCATGGATGTACTAGGAGAAGCCATCCACAACCCACCAAAACGGAAATAAGAGTAAGATAGAAAAAATTACTATCCCAATAATGGTGGGTTGATTAACTGCAACATGAAAAACAAGCAACAAGCTGATAGTGCTTATTGCTTGTTTTTTTGTAGAAAATTTAACTTATGTTTAGTTTATATGTTGAGAAATAGATTAGGTAGAGAAAAATCAAGTAGTTCATTATAAGCAATTTAGCTTAGTATGATCACTAACTTGCTGACAGATACCATCGGGGGGGGATAATATAAGTGTCAAAAAGATGAAAGGATGCAGAAAAATGGAAACAATAACGCTAAAGGATCTTTTTATATTCGATTCTGAAACTCTGCCGAAGGTGAAAATTAGGTACCATGTCTGGGAAGGAAATGTGGAATATACAAAATCTTATTATCTGCAAGATAAGGACCAAGTGAATAATTGGAACATTTTTTATAATCCGCCAGGTAAATCCTATTTCGAAATGGTGAAATTGTTATGAACTTTATCAAAATAGGATACAATAAATGGCTGTTAACTACGGTCAAAAAAATAACTAAAGATTTAAATGTTAATGGTGGAAAAGGGTACGAAGGTGAAGTGTTAGAGGAATTTGCTCCGTATTTTGACCGTCTAGTTGTTAATTTCAAACCTGGTATTTCTACTGTACGTTATTTTAAGAAGTCAGCAAAGGATATTGTTGTCTCAGAATTGTTATCAAAACCTTTTATTGGGGACGATTTTCCTGGATATGATGAAGTGAGGCTTTCTTATGCACAACTAGAAAGTATCTTTAGACTAGAAAAAAGGGATTGGTTGACGTCTTTAAGCAATCAAAAAGCTGTCTATTTGATTACAGATAAGAGAACCGGCAAACATTATGTAGGTTCAGCTACAAGTGATACTGACATGCTTCTGGGTCGTTGGCGTTCATATGTCAACAATGGACATGGTGGAAATAAGGAACTAAAGGCATTAGTCAAAGAAAAAGGATTTGATTATATTAAAGAGAATTTCCAATATAGTTTGCTAGAGAATTACAATGCTAAAGTTGATGATAAATTAGTGTTAGAAAGAGAGTCTTTGTGGAAAGAAACCTTATTGACTAGAAGTTTTGGATACAATGCCAACTGAGAAAGGAGGTGTTTCAAGTGAAAGAATATATTGTCGTAGATCAATTTGGTAATCAAGTTGCAGGACCATTTTATGATAAACTTTCTGCTGAATTATTTTGTCAAAATAATCCAAATTGGAGTGTAGAAGTTAAACGATAGGAAATTTTAAACAGACCTAGTCAGTGACATAGGTCTGTTTTTAATGATGTCCTAATTAGTAGCGTGCAGTCATAATAGCTTTCTACTTCACAAAATACTCAACTCATCTGGGAGAGCGATGGTTTCCTTGCCATTCCTATCTACGACGATGATGGTATGGGGGTAGAAGGGGTCGAAGGCTTTATCCAAATCCACGGTGATTACGTTTGGATACTGGGCCTGCGAAAAGGTGAGGGAGATTTTTCCCTTGTTATTTTTTAATCGAAAAGTGATGATATTTTTCAATGGAATCACATCTTTGAGATAGTTGTCGATAATGTACCAGATGCTATCGATTGTATTTCCAGGTAGAGACGTAATAATCCCAAAGCTTGCATATCTTCCTGTTGTATTTGTGAATGCCATACTGGAATTCCTTTCTTTGTAAGAAAAAAGCCTGCAAAACAGGTTTTTCTTTTTGTGCAACTTTACCGATTTCTCAGTTCCAAATAACGTTTGTACCAAATGTTGACATAAGCATCTGAAAACGGCCCCTTTTCTTGGTTAATCCAGTCAACAAGAATCTTGACATGCTCCTTTAGGATATAGTCCAAATCAGTAGGATAATGCATCTGCCTCCTGTGGCGCTCATACTCATCCACATCGAGCAATTTTTTCTCCCCGTCCGCAAAGACTTTCACATCAAGATCATAGTCGATATACTTGAGGGCTTCATTGTCCAAAATATAAGGGCTTGCTAGATTGCAGTAATAGGATACCCCATTCTCACGAATCATGGCAATAATGTTAAACCAATATTTTTTGTGAAAGTAGACGATGGCAGGCTCGCGAGTGACCCATCTGCGACCGTCACTTTCGGTGACCAAAGTATGGTTATTGACCCCGATGATTGCATTTTCTGTCGTTTTTAGTACCATGGTATCTCGCCAAGTGCGGTGAAGATGACCATCATGTTTATAACTTTGAATTGTAATAAAGTCGCCTTCTTTTGGTAATTTCACTTGCTACCAACTTTCTACAATTTAAGTTTTCACCGTATTATATCATAATTTTTTGAAAATTGGGAACTAAAGGTAATCGCGAATGGCAGATTTAATCTTGTCGTAGTCGAAGCCTTTTCGCATCAGGGTTTGAATGAGTCGATTTTTCAAATCATAGTCACTGTACTTTCTGGATAGTCTGGTAAACTGCTTGTCAAGTTCTTTTGCTAATAATTCCTGATCATCCGCATCGTCTTTCTCAATCAAAATGGAATCAATGGCCGTTTTAGCTACTTGGGACGAGAAACCCTTGGCCAGTAATTGTTGGTAGACTTTCATCTGGAGAGCCTTTTCTGGCAATTTACGCTGGTTCTTTCGGACGATTTTTTCTGCGGTTTTAGTGGCTAAGTCTGTAAAATCGTTTGTGTCTAAGGCTGCTTGGATCAGCTCTTTTGTAATCCCTTTTTGGAAGAGCTTTTGCCACAATACCTGAGGGCCTTTATCGCCATTTCGCAGATTTTGTTGGATGAAGTTTTCCGTGTATTGCTTGTCGTTGATCCAATTATCCTGTTCAAGGTTGTTCAAAATAGTCGGGATAATGGTGTCTGCAATTTCATATTTTTTTAGATAGTCAGCGACCTCTTTACGCGTTCTTTGTTTGAAGGTAATGTAGTAAAGGGCAAGGTCTTTCCCGTATGAGAGCTGAGCGAATGCTTGAATCTCTTTCCAGTCTTGCTCTGAAATCTCTTTATCCTTGGAGAGAAAGAAGCGCACAATCGTATCTTCGGTGACGTAGCATTTTTGGTCGCTATCTGTTTCTAACAGGTAAAGCCGTTTTTTCTTTTCGAGTTTGGTAATTTTCATAATAAAATGTTTTTAGATTGAGCTCAATTCCTTTCCTTCTAATTTATTCGTCATTTCCAATGTTTTGTTCTATTTTACCATAAGTGCCTATTAGCATGGTATAATATAGCTATGAATATTCAAGTAAAACAGCGGATTCCGCTGAAAATTAAGCGGATGGGCATCAATGGTGAGGGGATTGGTTTTTACAAGAAAACCTTGGTCTTTGTGCCAGGCGCCCTCAAAGGCGAAGAGGTTTTTTGTCAAGTGACGGCTGTCAAACGCAATTTTGTGGAGGCAAAACTTCTTAAAATCAATAAACCATCCAAACATCGGGTGGAACCTGCTTGCCCTATCTATAAGGAATGTGGTGGTTGTCAAATTATGCATCTGCGCTATGACCAGCAGCTCAAATTCAAGGATGATGTGGTTGCGCAATCCCTCAAAAAATTCAAACCACAGGGTTATGAAAACTTTGAAATCCGTCCGACCATTGGCATGGAAAAACCACAGCATTACCGAGCTAAATTGCAATTCCAAACACGGTCTTTTGGAGGCTCGGTCAAAGCTGGTTTGTTTGCGGAAGGCAGTCATCGTCTGGTGGATATTCAAGATTGTTTGGTGCAGGACCAGCTGACCCAGAAAATCATCAATCGAGTCGTTGCACTTTTGGACAAACACAAAGTTCCCATTTACAATGAACGCAAAATCGCAGGAGTGCGGACGGTGATGATTCGAAAAGCGCAAGCGACTGACCAAGTTCAGCTCATTTTTGTGACCAGTCGTGACCTTCGCTTGACGCCTCTTATTCAAGATTTGGTAGCGGATTTTCCTCAGCTTAAGACCATTGCCCTCAATCTCAACACTTCAAAATCTAGTGATATTTATGGGGATAAGACGGAGATTCTTTGGGGGCAGGAAACCATTCAAGAAGAGGTGCTGGACTATGGATTTAGCCTTTCTCCACGCGCCTTTTATCAGCTCAACCCCCAACAGACCGAGATTCTTTATGAACAAGCTGTCGCTGCATTGGATGTGACGGAAAGTGACCATATTATCGATGCTTACTGCGGCGTTGGCACGATCGGTTTCGCCTTTGCGGGTAAGGTGAAAAGCGTGCGCGGTATGGATATTATCCCTGAAGCCATCCAAGATGCTAAGAAAAATGCCCAAGCCATGGGCTTTGACAATTGCTACTATGAGGCAGGAAGAGCAGAGGACATTATCCCTCGTTGGTACAAGGAAGGCTACCGAGCAGATGCCATCATTGTGGACCCACCACGAACAGGTCTGGATGATAAGCTCCTTTCGACTATTCTTCAGTACCAACCAGCCAAAATGGTCTATGTGTCTTGTAACACATCAACACTGGCGCGTGATTTGGTAGAATTGGCTAAGGTGTATCGTGTGGAGTATATTCAGTCAGTTGACATGTTTCCGCATACTGCAAGGACAGAAGCGATTTGTAAGCTGATGCGCAAAAAGTAGTTCCGAACGTTTTCGAATTTCTAGACATTCGGCTGAAACAGTCTACTGGACTATTTCACTTCCGCATACTGCGAGGACCGAGGCTGTAGTGAAACTACAAAAGAAGGAATGCTGAAAATCCATAGATAGATTAGTTGAGCGAAAAATGATTTCTGTTTTTCGCTTTTTTGTTATGGCTTGGAACTATAACAAAAAGTGACTGTTGAGCCACTTTCAAATGAAATGATACTAAAATGGAAATCGGCCATTTTAAAAAAGTTAAAGTGCAGAAGCTCGTCTGTGTGCTTCAATGTAGTCCAGCTTTTGCTGGCGGGTTTTCTGCTTGAAGTAGCTTTCGGCTGACATGGCCGCTTCCTTGCTGTCAAAGGCCTCCTGGTAGAGGAGGCTGACAGGCAGTCTAGGCTTGGTGTACTTGGCGCCTTTGCCTGCGTTGTGGGTCTTGATGCGGCGCGTGACATCGGTGGTATAGCCCGTATAGAGGCTGCCGTCGCTGCACTCGACGACATACATATAGGCTTTTTTAGTCTCGTTTTCCATAGTAGATTTCGTGGATTTCCTTCGTGTAGTCGCCGTTTTCCTTGTGGACAAAGAGGGGCGGCAAGATTTTCAGGCCGTCGGTAGCGCCATCCTTAATGGCTTCAATCAAGATCATGTTGGCATCTCGTCCCGATTTCGGATAGACAAACTGGATGCGTTTGGGTGCCAGCTTGTAAGTTTGCAAGGTCTCAATAATCTCCAAAAATCGGTCTGGTCTGTGCACCATAGCCAGGCGGCCGTTGGACTTGAGAACCTGCTGGGCAGTCTGGCAGATAGTCTCGAGATTGGTGGTGATTTCATGACGGGCTAAGAGATAATGCTCACTATCGTTGAGATTGGAGTCTGGTTCAACTTTGAAATAGGGTGGGTTGCAGAGGATGAGGTCCACCTTTGACCGACCAATATGGTCTGGCAGCGCAGCTAAGTCGTCGTTTATGACCGAGACCTGCTCCGCTAGGTTATTGAGGGCAATGGAGCGCTGATTCATCTCAGCCAAGCGTTCCTGAATTTCTACTTGAATAATTTGAGCCTTGGTCTGGGTGGAAGCAAAGAGTCCGACAGCGCCATTGCCCGAGCAGAGGTCCACAATCAAGCCTTTTTTGGGAATACGGGGGAAACGGGACAGAAGAACGCTGTCGACCGAGTAGGAGAAGACGGCCTTGTTTTGGATGATTTTGACGTCGGTGGAAAAGAGCTGGTCAATCCGCTCGCCATCATGTAAGATATCTTGAGTCATGGCTCTATTATACCAAAAATTGGGCCTATCTAGCCTATCTAATTCGATTATGCTATAATGAAAGTAGATTGAAAAAGGAGAATGATATGTTTTACGCCTATCTTCGTTGGATTATTTATAATCTTTTTAATGCCGCTAATGGCAATATCCACTTTAACCGGACGGAGAAGCTTCTCTCGCCAGATGAAAATTATATTCTGGTTGCCCCACATCGGTCGATTCTAGACCCGATTTTCATGGGCTATGCGGCGCGTCCCAAGCAATTTATCTTTATGGCCAAGAAAGAGCTCTTCAAGGACCGAGCTTTTGGCTGGTGGATTCGCATGTGTGGTGCCTTTCCTATTGATCGGGAAAATCCTGGTACGGATGCTATCCGCTATCCAGTCAATGTGTTGAAAAAAGGGACCCGTTCTTTGGTCATGTTCCCATCTGGTAGTCGGCATTCAGACGATGTCAAGGGCGGTGTTGCCGTCATCGCAAAGACTGCCAAGGTTAAAATCATGCCCATGGTCTATGACGGGCCAGTCAAGATTAAGGATTTGCTCAAGCGCGAGCGTATTGATGTGACTTTTGGAGATGCCATTGATATTTCAGATATTAAGCGCCTGAATGACGAAGGAAAGGAAGAAATTACTCGCCGTGTTGAGTCAGCTTTTGCGGAGATTTCTGCCTACAACGCTAGCGTCCATACAGAGCAAAAACCAAGTAACTGGACCCTGCTCTACAAAATTCCCTTCTTAATTTTCCTGATAATCCTTCTAGGTCTGACCTACATCTTTAGCTGGTTTGCAAGCTTTGTCTACAAACCCAAAATGCATGATAAAAAGTAAAAGATTCGCGCAAGCGGGTCTTTTTTTGCTACTCTTTCACGGATAAATAGGTGGAGGTATTTATGCAAGATACGATTTTACAATTCATCAAAGACTACAAATGGCAGGTTGCTTTAGTGGCACTTGGCGCCCTGATTGGTGGAGGTTTTCTCTTTTTTGGAAAAGGGGATTCAACTGGCACGAATGTTGCAGCGCTAGTCGCGACCAGCGAGTCAGCCAGTACAGACCTACCTGCTGGTGCTGAGACATCAGAGTCTTCTGCGCAAGCAGAGGCGACTGGGACCATCTGGGTGGATGTCAAGGGGGCTGTCAGCTCGCCTGGTCTTTATGAACTACCTGGCGATGCCAGGGTCGATGATGCCATTGCTGTAGCAGGCGGATTGACCACAGAAGCAGATGAAAACTCAGTCAATCGAGCTCAAAAACTGGCTGACGAAGCGGTCGTCTATGTGGCTGCAGAAGGAGAAGATATCTCGGTAGTAACGTCCACCACGAGCGCAGTCGAAACTGACAGTGAGAACAGCACATCTAGCGCCCTCGTCAATCTCAACACGGCTACGGCAGCTGAACTCCAGACCATCACAGGAATCGGAGAGAAACGGGCGGCTGATATCATCGCCTACCGGGAGGCAAACGGCTTGTTTAACTCAGTCGACGACCTGAAAAATGTCTCTGGTATCGGCGACAAGACCCTGGAAAATATCCGTCCTTATGTCACAGTGGATTAAGTGGGGCGACTTTCCACTGGTCTCCCTAGCGGTCTTAGTCATAGCGGTCTCTTTCCTGGTTTTTAGCACCTCCTGGCTGAGTGTTGCGATTTTCCTGCTCCTATGCGTCCGAGCCTTCTGGGTCTACCCCATCCGTCAACACAAGAGATTCTACATTTTTTTGACTCTATTTTTGGTCTGGTTTGGGGGCCAATGGCTTTGGAGTAGGCAGCAGGACCAGCAGCCTTTGGAGGTTGTTGAGAGCCTAACTATCCAGATAGATACCCTCTCCGTCAATGGTGACCAGCTGTCCTTTCAGGCAACGAGTCAAGGTAGGCTCTTGCAGGTCTATTACCAGCTCCAGTCTGAGGAGGAAAAGAAAGCCTTCCAACAGCTGACAACTCCGACGACACTGGCTGTTGAGGCTAGCCTGTCAGAAGCAACAGCCCAGCGCAATTTCTCTGGCTTTGACTACCAGGCTTACTTGGACAATCAAGGCATTTATCAGACGGTGACGATTGAACGTATCATCGGCCAGGGAAGGGCTAGCAGTTGGAATCCGCTAGACTGGCTACGGACTGTTCGTCGGAAAGCCCTTATCTACATCAAGAACACCTTTCCAGCTCCCATGAGCCATTATATATCTGGACTCCTTTTTGGAGATTTAGACAGTGACTTTGACCAGATGAGTGACCTCTATACCAGCCTAGGCATCATCCATCTCTTTGCCCTGTCTGGTATGCAGGTAGGATTTTTCATCGAGATTTTTAGGAAAATCCTGCTCAGACTTGGTCTGCCCCAAGAGACGGTCGATCTGCTCCAATACCCTTTTTCGCTGGTCTATGCAGGGCTGACAGGCTTTTCCATCTCGGTCATCCGCTCCCTCATCCAGAAATTGTTGACAAGTCTAGGTCTTAAAAAGCTGGAAAATCTAGCCGTGACGGCCCTCATCTGCTTTCTTCTTGTGCCGCGCTTTCTATTGTCAGCTGGTGGTGTCCTATCCTTTTCTTACGCGCTGATTTTAACAGTACTGGACCTTGGGGAATTTAGCGGCTGGCGTGAGACCGTCATTCAGTCGCTGGCTTTGTCGCTAGGGATTTTGCCACTCTTGATTTATTATTTCTCCAGCTTTCAGCCCCTATCAATCCTCCTCACTCTGGTTTTTTCCATCCTCTTTGATAGCCTCTTGCTGCCAGGTCTGACCCTCATTTTTGCCCTTTCACCTCTGGTACCCATCACCCAGGTCAACGGTCTCTTTCTCCTTTTGGAAAAGGTCATTGTCTGGATTTCAGGCTTGGTGACTAGACCTCTGGTCTTTGGACGGCCAGGCATATTGGTCTTGCTAGCGCTGCTCATCTGCCTCATGCTCTTACACGACTATTTCCAGCACAAAAGGCTACGGTACAGCTTTGCGGTGGCGATTCTTCTCCTTTTGGCTGTGACCAAACATCCCCTGCAAAATGAAATCACGATGGTCGATGTGGGGCAGGGAGACAGCATTTTCTTGCGAGATGTCAGAGGACGGAGTGTGCTAATCGATGTGGGCGGCAAGGTTAGCTTTGGCTCAGAAGAAGTCTGGCAAGAGGGCACATCGACCGCAAATGCTGAGCGGACCCTGATACCCTATCTCTATAGTCGTGGGGTTTCAAGGATTGATACCCTGGTCCTGACCCATACGGATACCGACCATATCGGTGATTTGGAAGTGGTGGCAGCTGCTATCGATATCGGGGAGATATGGGTGACGCCTGGCAGCCTGACTAATCCCGACTTTGTGGAGCGTCTAGAAAAGCTAGACATTCCAGTGCATGTGGCAGCAGTAGGGGAGGCCCTCCCCATCTTTGATAGTGGGCTTCAGGTCCTCTATCCCAACCAGACGGGCGATGGCGGCAACGACGACTCCCTGGTCCTCTACGGGAACTTGCAAGGGACCCGCTTTCTCTTTACAGGGGACTTGGAGGAAAATGGTGAGTCTGAGCTACTAAATTCCTACCCCGACCTGATGGTCGATGTCTTAAAGGCTGGTCACCATGGATCCAAGGGTTCATCTAGTCCTGATTTTCTGGCGCAGCTGGATGCCAAAATAGCCCTGGTCTCAGCTGGTGCTAACAACCGCTACCAGCACCCTCACCAGGAAACCCTGAACCGCTTTGAAAATGAAGATATGACCGTCTTTCGGACCGACCAGCAAGGTGCCATCCGCTTTACAGGTTTTCGAACTTGGGAGATTGAGACGGTAAGGTGAGGCAGTTCCCTCACTTTTCTGCTATAATAGAGGCATGATTGCAATCCAAGAAATACAACAACTCAGCAAGGAAGAACTAGGGCTCGTCACCGTCCTGACAGGGGAGGACCTGGGTCAGTACAGCCAGACCAAGCAGGCTCTCATGGAGGCCATCGCCTTTGATGCGACGGACCTGACCTATTCCTACTTTGATATGGCGGAGACGGACTATGCTACGGCTGCCCTGGACCTGGAGAGTCTGCCCTTTTTTGCAGACCAAAAGGTGGTTATTTTTGATAATCTCTTGGATATCACCACCCAGAAAAAGTCTTACTTGTCAGAGCAGGACCTGGCCCAGTTTGAAGCTTATCTGGCCAATCCTCTGGACACGACCCGCCTCATCATCCTAGCGCCTGGGAAACTAGATGTCAAGCGCCGCCTGGTCAAGTTCCTCAAGCGAGATGGGCATGTTTACGAGGCCAATTCCCTAAAAGAAGCCGATTTGCGCAGCTATTTTACAGCAGAGGCCAAGAAGCAAGGCTTGACCATTTCTAGCCCTGTCTTTGAGCTGCTGCTGGCCAAGTCCAACTTTGACTTCTCCGAGCTGACCAAAAACCTGGCCTTCCTCAGAGCCTACAAGACAGATGGCCAGATTTCTGAGAGCGACATCGAGGAGGCCATCCCGAAGACCCTTCAGGATAATATCTTTGAGCTCAGCCAGTACATCCTTAAGGCAAAGGTCGAGCCAGCGAGAAGCTTGGTAGCCGATCTCCGCCTGCAGGGTGAGGATGAGATTAAGTTGACAGCTATCTTGCTCAATCAATTTCGGACCTTTTTACAGGTGTCTCTTCTAGCTGACAAGGGCTTGGGAGAGCCGCAGATCGTGGCAGAGCTGTCTGAACTCTTAGGCCGGAAGGTCAATCCTTTCCAGGTCAAATTTGCCCTGCGCGATAGCCGCAGCCTCTCCATTAACTACCTGAAAAAAGCCGTATTTTCCCTCATTGAGACAGACTATCAGATGAAAACGGGCAGATATGAGAAGGATTATCTCTTTGATATTCTGTTGTTGAAATTGACCTTAAAAGAAATCTAAATTTACCAATCAAATCTTTTGAAAGCTCTGCCATTTTACGCTAAAATAAAGGAAATAAAAGAAAACGAGGACCCGAACATGGCAATTATTTTACCAGACCTTCCATACGCTTACGACGCACTTGCACCAGTCATCGACGCTGAAACAATGACTCTCCACCACGACAAGCACCATGCAACTTACGTGGCAAATGTCAACGCTGCTCTTGAAAAACACCCTGAAATTGGGGAAGACTTGGTGGCACTCTTGTCAGATGTTGAGCAAATTCCAGCTGACATCCGTCAAGCAGTTATCAATAACGGTGGCGGACACCTTAACCACGCTCTTTTCTGGGAACTCCTTTCTCCAGAGAAAACTGAAATCACTACAGAAGTTGCAGCAGCGATTGATGAAGCTTTTGGCTCATTTGATGCCTTCAAAGAAGCTTTTACAACAGCAGCAACAACGCGCTTCGGTTCAGGCTGGGCTTTCCTTGTGGTCAACGCTGAAGGCAAACTTGAAGTCGTTTCAACACCAAACCAAGACACGCCAATCATGGATGGCAAGGCGCCAATCCTGGCCCTCGACGTCTGGGAACATGCTTACTATCTGACTTACCGTAACGTCCGTCCAAACTACATCAAAGCTTTCTTTGAGATTATTAACTGGAATAAAGTAGCTGAATTGTACAAAGAAGCTACAGCTAAATAAATTTCGGGAGAGCTGGCGACAACTTTTTGAGAAAACGACATTTCCTTATGATGGGCTACGACGTTTGACCTAAAAATCGATTTTATTTTTAGGTCAAACTAGTAAGTGAGCTAGCCGAGGCCAAATATGGCTCGGCGTAGAATGTCTTTGTCATTCTTGCTCAGTTGGTCAGTCCTCGAGGCAAGGGGCATAGAACTTGCCGTGTGACAGCGAGCGATTAGCCGCTGGAACTGAGGAGTGGACAAAAGTTGACGAGCTTTACAAAGCTGCTAAAGCATGATGCAATGAGACTGGGAAACCAGTCTTTTCTTTATGCCCTCCAGTCACAATAGGAAAACACTTTTGAATTGACGACTCTGATTCAGGAGTGTTTTTTGTTTCTCTATCACAAAACCAATTGCAATTATCCAAGAAATTTTGTTCTTTTTTTCAAACTTTTGTAAACGATTTCGTGATAAGGTAATGGTAAGCAATAAAAGAAAAAATTCGCAAAGGAGAATCTTATGGTTACATATCAAGATGGGACTTATACGGGTACTGGGCAAGGGCAACATGGAGATTACAATGTTGCTGTCAAGGTCGAAAATAATAAAATTGCTGCAATTGATATTTTGGAGGAACACGGTTCGGCAGCCTATCCAGATACAGCCTCTCAGCATATCCCTGGGCGAATCCTTGCCAGCCAGTCTACAGTCGTTGACGCTGTCAGTGGAGCAAGGGTGTCTTCCCATGCCATCATGGATGCAGTTGCTGACGCTTTGAAAAAAGCAGGCGGGATATCTGCTATTGTTGACAAAGAAATTACTGTGGATTTAGCCATTGTGGCAGCTGGTCCAGCAGGTCTTGCTGCTGCGGTAACGGCGGCTGAAAAAGGACTGAAGGTTGCTGTATTTGAAAAGCAATCAATCGCTGGCGGTACAGCCAATATGGGGATGGGGCCACTAGGAATCAATACCAAAATCCAAAAAGCTCACTTCAACGAAGTATCCGTCAAAGATGCGCTGACCAAGCATATGGAATACACCCATTACCGTGTAGACGCTGACCTCGTACAAACCTATTTTAACCTGTCTGCAGATACCATCGAATGGCTAGAAGCAATGGGAGTCAAGTTTGCTGGTGCTTTTCCATACTTCACCGAATCAGAAGCAACTTGGCATATCGTCGACAACGGTCGCATCGGTCCTGGAGCTGCTGCACCGATGAATAAAGCCATGGCTGACAAGGCAGAGAGTCTGGGGGTTGATTTCTATTTCCAAACACCAGTAGAAGATTTGTTGGTTGAAAATGGAAAGGTGTGTGGTTTAGTTGCAATCCACAAGGACGGCTACAAAGTAACTGCTCATGCTAAGGCTGTCTTAGTTGCAACAGGTGGATTTGGTTCCAATCCTGACATGATCAAAGAAGAATTTGGTTATGATTTGAATTCCAACTTCTTTACCTTCAATGTGCCAGGCATCACTGGTGAAGGTCTGAAGATGATGTGGAAGGCAGGCGCACAAAAATTTGGTCTAGCCTCTGAAATCATCTTCCTGCTCCCACATAATCTGGAGTACATGATTGCGGATGGTGTCTTGCGTCAGCCAAACTTGCTCATCAACCAACTGGGGCAACGCTTTATGAATGAAGGATTGATGGGGAATACTACCTTTACAGGCAATGCCATCAATCTCCAGCCGGGCGGCTATGCTTACTGCATCATGGATCGAAAGATTCTCAGTCAGTATCAAGACAATGGACCAGATATTATGGACTTGGTACACCCTGTGCAAGGTTTCCATCTGATTGACAAGGATATCCAGAAGGCAAAAGAAAATAACTATGATGCCATCATCACAGCCGATAGTGTTGCGGAACTGGCTGAAAAATTGAATATTGCAGAAAGTACCCTGCAAGCTACGATTAATGAGTACAATCACTTCTGCCAAACTGGCGTGGATACGACCTTCTATAAAGACAATCGCTATCTCCATCCGATTACAGGCGAAGGTGGCTATCTGGTTGGGAAATATTATGTTGGCGCCTACGGTACCATGGGTGGTGTCCGTATCAATGCCAAATGTCAGGTCATGGACCAAAACGACCAAGCAATTGCAGGGCTCTATAGTGCAGGTTCAGATGCCAATACTATTTATGGCGATAGCTACAATTTCACTCTTCCAGGCAACTCCATGGGCTTTGCCGTCAACTCAGGCCGAATGGCTGGTCGGGCAATTGCGGACTTTGTTAAAAAATAATGGAATAAACCCAAAAAGCTTGGAAAGAGATATTCCAAGCTTTTATAGAAAATTCAAGTCATTGCGTAAGATATAGGATTGATTTTCCAAGTCACCCGTCTGAAAAAGCTGGACCAAGGAATCATAATAGGTCTTGAGCAGGAGCCAATCATTCAAATCGTTTTCCAAGATTTTTTTGATATTGTTGATGCGGTAGCGCAAGGTATTGGTATGGAGGAACATCTGCTTAGCGATGAGGTCAATTTGCTGATTAAAGAGGATATAGTTGGCCAGCGTTTCAAGTAGATGGGTGCCTTTTTGTCGGTCATGGGACAAGAGTTGGAGGATGTCAGGATGGATAAAGCTGCGATGACTGGTCCGATGGCTATCCAGCATAATCAGGCTATCTAAATAACGGAAGGAGAAGAGGTGGCCGTCCAGTTGGTATTTGCTACAAATGCGTTCAACTTCTCGAGCCTGCAGATACATTTCCTGGAAGTCATAAAATTCATAGAAAATATGGCTAGTGGATAAGCGCAATTGAGTCACATGGCAAAAGGTATAGAGGGCTTCCTTTTTCTGCTGAAGGAAGTCCTTTTCCTGGCCTGAAACGAGGAAGACAATCTTATCCTCGTAGAACATAAAATAGGCATTCCCCAACAGCTGCCGCAATTGTTTGGCAAGACTCAGTTTTGCAGGCTGACTGGCTTCTTCCTTGATAAAAGCAAAAATCAAGACCCGCTTGTAGTGCTGCAGGTAGAGCTTCATTTGACTGATTTGCGGGTGCTCCTTATCCTTGATCGAAATGGGATAATCCACGAGACTCTGCAAGAAATAGGAGTAGGTCGCTTCTTGGTTGAGAAGGTAATTTTATCATGGGTGAAGGTCAAAGCGACGATATGGGAGAAATGGGAAAAGGTGATGTAATCAATCTCGTTAATAGTCTGATTACGATCATAGAGCATGATGCGACCAAGGACTGTATGATTGAGGCGGATAAGGTCAACCATGGTCTCGTGTTTGAGGATGGGATTTTGAAAGCGATAGGGCTTGCCTGCAGTCATCAGACAAGCCAATGATCGGATCAACAGGCTGAATGCCGTCATCAGATGGCCTAATGACCAAGTCGATGCCGTAAATGTTCAGAACATTTACACCAAATACTCGCTCAATGAGTCTCTGCTGCTATCAGAAGCCCCATTGATCGCATGAATGGCTTGCCAGTCGCCATCAGAGGGGCCAATGATAGGATCAACAGGCTGAATGCAGTCATCAGATAGCCTAATGACTGGAACAATGCTATAAATGTTCAGAACATTTACACCAAATACTCGCTCAATGAGTCTCTGCTGTCATCAGGGACTCATTTTTTTGGATCAATGGGACAAATCTTGCCAACACGAGAATAAAATCGGAATCAGCGAGTTGTATCTGATGTTCCAAGGGGCTTGTTTCCTACTTTGAATTGCTATATAATAATAGGGATATGAAAAGACGAAGACGAGCCTCCCGCTCTTATAAAAGAACAAAACAAAATTGGTCAACATCACACCATGGCAAGAAAGCTCCTGCTCGCCGTAGGAATTCTAGGAGAAAACCAGCAGCAATCCACCGAAACAGTGCGCTTGTGCCAGTATTTCCTACCTTCTCAGACCGCTTAAGCCCATTGTTTAGCCTGTCTCGCAGCCTTATTCTAGTGGCGATTGTGTGTCTGCTGGGGCTTGTGTCCTTTTTGTGGGCAATGACTGAGAGAGAAGATGAGCAGTCAACAGTGGCCACCAGCCATGTGTCGGAATCAGCGAAGAATTCCTCCACCAGCACGACCTCTATAGAAGTCACAGAGGAGACCGAGCCGTCTAGTCAGCCTTTCGTCAAGTCGCAGGAAGCAAAAGATGCGACCATGCAGGCTGATTTGGCGACCATGGATAACTTTGGACTTCATTATGACTACGCCCATCTCAGTTTGGTCGATACAGTGCTAGCTTACCTAGCGGATCAGGGGCTGGATGCGTCACAGGTTGCATTTTCTTATAAAAATATCGAAACAGGTGAAACCTTTTCCCTGAACGACGGCCAGCTGATGACAGCAGGCTCGACCTACAAGCTCCCCTTAAACATGCTTGTGGTAGATGCCATTGCCGCAGGCCAAGTCTCAGCGACCGAAGCCTACGACATCACCAATACCCCCTACGAATACAAGCCTGAGCACGATGCCTATGTGGCTAACTACGGCGGTAAGATGACCATCGCAGATATGCAGTACGGATCCATTGTCGTGTCTGAAAATACACCTGCTTATGCCCTTGCTGAGCGACTCGGGGGGATGGAGGCGGCCTTTAGCCTGTTCAATCGCTATGGCAAGTCACGCACTTCCGAGATTGAAGCCTTTGCGATTGAGGGAAACAAGACAACGACGGACTATTATATTCAGGTCTTGGAGTACCTCTACTACCATCAGGACAAATATGCGGACCTGCTCTACTATTTGGATGAGGCCTTTCCTGGTGATTGGTATGAAGAATACAATTACGGAGTGACCATCTATCAAAAACCAGGCTATGTCCGTGAAGCGCTCAATGTGGACGCCATTGTCATTGAGGAAACACCCTATCTGATTGCTCTTTATTCTGCGGGCTTTGGTGGGGCATCGGCTGAGGATGAAGAATTTAGTGGTTATGGCTACTACCAACTCACCGCCCTGACCTATGTCATCAACGAATGGCATAGGGTCAATATGAATCCGGGTCCAACGCCTGAAGAAACGGATACCGCAACTAGTACGGCAATGGAGTAAATGAAAAAATCCACTCTTTATCTCTACCCCAAGACCATTTACAGCGCAGTATAAGTTTACAATGTGTCAACTCATAACTCCTCTATTGTAACCGTTTTATGATATAATAAGGATATAAAATTGTGACAGGAAGAGATACACGCGAAAACATTATCGGAGCCTTTTTCCGGCTAGGAGCTGAAAATCCGACACGAACAGAGTTTACCATGTCTGAAATCGCGGAAAAAGCAGGCATTTCACGGCAGGCCATCTATCAGAAGCACTTCAACAGCTTTCAAGAAATCATTGATTATATTCATGACCTGCTGGATTAGCAAATCTTTCAGATTTATAGCCAGTATGATGCGGACAGCAATATCAGTCCCTTTGACTACGTAGCTGAAAATGTCCTATCAGCTATCTATGCAGGAAGGGAATGGATCAAGTGCCTCTACAGCACCTCGATCGACCCGACATTTGAGAAATTTATCGTATCTACCTATACAAAATGGGGTCTAGTCAATATGGTGCCACAGGGGGAGAAGTTCCATTTGCCAGATGATGTCTTAATCCAGCTAATCGTAGAGTAAACGATGATTATCATGAAGAACTGGATTACTCAAGAAAACCCAGCACCGCCTGAAGTCTTTAAAGAAGACTTTCTGAGGTTGGTGAAATCACCACTCTATACCTATGTGGTGGACTGAATCTCCACAACTGATTACAAATCGGAAAGACGATAGAAAAAAGCAGATTGAAAGTGAAAAACCTTCAATCTGCTTTTTGTCGTATTTTATTCGATAAACATGGCATCGCCAAAGCTGAAGAAGCGGTAGCATTCCTCTACGGCGTGCTTGTAGGCTTCGAGGACAAATTCTCGTCCTGCGAAGGCTGACACCAGCATGACGAGGGTTGATTTTGGCAGGTGGAAGTTGGTCGAAAAGGCATCGACGACGGTAAATTCATAGCCCGGCTTGATAAAAATCTTGGTCCAGCCAGAGTCAGCTTGCAGTTTGCCGTTAAACTTTTGACCGATGGTTTCCAAAGTCCGAATGGAGGTTGTGCCGACGGCCACTACGCGTCCACCAGCAGCTTTGACTTGATTAAGGGAGTCAGCTGCCTCAGCCGATAGGCTGTAAAACTCAGAGTGCATATCATGCTCGTCAAGATTGTCCACAGAGACGGGACGGAAGGTCCCCAATCCCACGTGCAGGGTCAGTTCAACGAGTTTGACACCTTTGGCTGCGATGCGCTCGAGGAGTTCTGGTGTGAAGTGGAGGCCAGCAGTCGGGGCAGCAGCAGAGCCATTTTCCTTGGCGTAGACGGTCTGGTAGCGTTCGCGGTCATTTAGCTTTTCATGGATGTAAGGTGGCAGTGGCATTTCACCTAGACTCTCCAAAACTTCTAGGAAAATCCCTTGGTAGCTAAAAGTGACAATCCGTCCACCGTGTTCCAGTTCTTCTTTGACCCTTGCCATGAGACGACCATCCCCAAAGGAAACTTTTGCCCCCACTCGCAGGCGCTTGGCAGGTTTGGCTAGGACTTCCCAGTCCTCACCTTCGATATTTTTGAGCAGAAGTAGTTCAACATGGCCGTGGGTATCAGGCTTTTCGCCATGGAGACGGGCAGGTAGCACGCGAGTGTTATTCATCACCAGAGCATCGCCAGGCTGCAGGTAGTCAATAATGTGGTCAAAGCTAGTGTCTGTGTAGTTTTTCTCTTTTCTATTTAAGACCAAAAGGCGGGAACTGTCGCGTACCTCAAGTGGTGTCTGTGCAATCAGCTCCTCAGGTAGGTCAAAATCAAAATCAGCAGTATTCATAGTCCTCCTTAGGCAGTGAAAATAATCCAAGCGAAATACAGTAAGAGCAAGAAGGGGATGGCAATCAAAATCCCGCCGATAATCGCCAAGGTCAGACTCAGTGTTCGCTGCTTGCGTGTGAAATAAGCTGCCAAGCACAGAAATATTCCAACAATAAATAAAATTAAAATTTGTGTAATAGTCGTCATGGGGCTATTATACCATAATTTCAGGTCAGACAGGCTGCTTGCGACTGCATTATGCTATACTGGGGGTATGCGAATTGATAAACTTCTGTACCAATTGGGCATCGAGAGCAAGAAGACTCGAAAGCGTCTCTTGCAAGGCGGACAAGTCTTAGTAGATGGCAAGCCCATCACCAGCTCCAGTACCAATGTTGACCCGAGTCTGCAGCACTTGACCGTATCGGGCAATCTAGTGACCCTGCCTGGGCACCACTATTTCATTCTGAATAAGCCTCAGGGTGCTGTCACCGCCACTTCGGACCGCCAATTTCCGACTGTCCTTGATAGCCTGGCGCCAGCTGATCGCCATCAGGGTCTATATCCTATCGGTCGCCTTGATCGGGACACTGAGGGGCTGGTCCTCTTGACTGACAACGGTCCTCTAGGCTTTCGCATGCTCCATCCCCAGCACCATGTGGAGAAAATCTATGAAGTTACGGTCAATGGCCAGTTAGCTGATGATGCGCCAGTTTTCTTTGAACAAGGAGTTGCCTTCTTGGACGGGACGACTTGCCAGCCTGCACGGCTGGAGATTATGAGCGCAGGCAGTCAGGAGAGCAGAGCGCGTATTACCATTGCTGAGGGCAAATTTCATCAGGTCAAAAAGATGTTCCTAGCCTACGGAGTCAAGGTTATCCATCTCAAACGAATTGCCTTTGGTGGATTTGAATTGGGAGACCTCGCAAGTGGTGCCTACCGCAGGCTGACCCCCGCAGAAGAAGACCATTTGAAACAGTATTTGGATTGAGGAGGACATGATGTTACTCGTTTTACAAGGAGCAATGGCGGTAGGAAAGACAAGCGTTATGCATTATTTAGAAAAAGAAGCTCCCTAGTTGCATCTTTCCTATGAAGACAATCATTCTGTGATAGAAGAAATCAAGCGCCGTCAACTTGATAAAAGAGTCTTTGAAGATTATGTTGCGATACAGCGTCTCTGGATTCAACATGAAGTCAAACGCTGGCAAAACTGTCAGGCTTATCCTTATGTGGTGATGGATTTTGGTCCTGAAGAAATTGAATTTCATACCATAGCCTATCCGCAGATTATACAAGAAGATTGGGATGTGGAATCAGCTCTAAAAGAAGACTTAGCAATGTTACGCAGCTGCTTACCTGACCGTATTTTATGGCTGGAAGTATCGGAAGAGACTTTGCGCACCCGTAAAGAAAAAGATCAAATGCGTAGTCGCAATTCATTTGACGACTATTTGCAAAAATTTCTTCCTCTCAAGCGTAATTGGTTACTAGATAGGGAAAATGTAGATAGTTTAAGCATCGACCACTTATCAGTAGAAGAAGTAGGCCGTGCTGTCCAAGCTTGGTGTGATAGACAAATAAAAAAGCGAACAGATTAAACTGTTTGCCTTTTTCATTTCTGTCGATACATCAAGATGAGGAAGTAAGGTGCACCAATCATAGAGACGATGAGGCCTGTCGGGGTACCAGTGCCGACCAAGAGGACGCGACCGATGGTGTCTGCGATAAGCAGGAGGCTGGATCCGACCATCATACTAGCAGGTAGGTTAATGCGGTGGTCGCTACTCAGAAAGCGGCGGCTAATATGGCCTGCCACCATCCCCACGAAGGTGATATTGCCTACGATGACCACGGATAGTCCTGCTAGGATAGTGGATAGTGTCAGTGCAATGAGGCGTTCTTGTTGTAAATCAAGCCCCAGTGCCATAGCTGTTTGCTCGTTGAGATTGAGGATGTTGAGGCGCTGTGCACGGCTGTAAGTCAAGAGCCAAGCTAGCCCTAGCAGTGGTGTCAGGATAGCCAATGTCGGCCAGTCATCCCCTGTAATTTTACCGCTCAGCCATTGGGTGATGTAATCCAGCTGGTATTCATCCAGACTGCTGACGACAGAGACCATGACACCAGCCAGCATGGAGGAAATCCCTACCCCAGTGATGATGAGTCGAGTCGGGCTAATGCCGTGATTGGGTTTGCGGGCAATCACATAGACTAGGAGAATCGTCGCTCCACCACCAAGGACTGCAAAGATGGGCATCAAGCTCATAACAAGTGGATTGGTGATATCAAAGAGCGAGACCGTTACAGCCACCATGAGGCCAGCTCCTGTATTGATGCCTAAAATACCAGAATCTGCCAAAGGATTGCGGGTCAAGGTTTGTAAGAGCATTCCGCTAAGCGCTAGTGAAGCTCCGCCGACGATGCAGGCAATCACGCGCGGCAGCCGAATTTGCAGGATGATAAAGTTGGTAGACTGACTAGCCCTGCCCAGTATAGTTGCAAGGACATCGCTGAAGGATTTGGAGGCGTAGCCTAAAGAAAGGGCGCAAATAGCTAAGACAAAGACCAGTAGGAAGAGACTGATGAGGACTGTGCGGGGATATTTTTGTGCAATCATAGATGGGTCCCCTTTCGAATCAACCATAAGAAGCAAGGCAGGCCGATAATGGCAATGATGGAGTTAATCGGTGTCTCAGAGGGCGCATTGATCGTCCGACTGGCCAAATCCACCCAGATGAGGAAGGTTGCTCCAGAGAGGGCGGTAAAAGGCAGAATTAGTCGGTAATTTTTAGGGACAAAGAGGCGGATAAAATGGGGAATAATCAAGCCGATAAAGGAAATGGATCCTACTAAGGCCACAGCTGCGCCAGATAAGGCCAGCACAATGATAAGTAGACTGACCGTCATCAGCGTCGTTCGCTGTCCCAAGGCCTTTGCTACAGTCTCATTGAGACTGAGGATGGTCAGCTGATGAGCTAGGAGCTGGGCAAAGAGCAGTCCGACTAGGATAAAGGGGGCGATGATGGATAGCATGCGCCAATTGATTTGAGCAAAGCCACCAGCCTGCCAACCGATGACTGTAGTCTCGAGGTCAAAGTAGATAGTCACTGCTTGCCCGATGGCTGAAAAGAAGGTCGCCACCATGGCACCTGACAAGATGAGTCGGAGCTGATTGTAGCCCTTCTTTGGCTGGTAAGCAAGGCCAAAAACCAATAGAGTGGCTAAAAGAGAGCCGAGCAAGCAGACCAAGAGGATGACCGAATAGTGCATAGAGCCCAGAAAGGCATAGCCTAGTATCAAGGCCAGCCCTGCACCAGCATTGATCCCCAGCAAACCGGGATCCGCGATGGCATTTCGTGTGACGCCCTGCATGATGGTCCCAGCCTGTGCCATAGCTGCACCAACTAGGGCAGCTGCGAGAATACGCGGTGCCCGTAGATCAATTATGACATCTTGGACGGATGAATTGACCGATGGATGAGCCAAGACCTGCATCAAGTCGGCATGGCTGTAAGAGATGGCACCAAACCGTAGCGCCAGATAGGTCCCGACGATGAGTAGGCCAATCAGAATGAAAAAAACAAGCCAAAGGGCCTTTGGCTGTTTTTTATCTGCAAGAAGAGTTTCTTCTTTGTACATAAGGTGTTCCTTTTTATTGCGCAGCTTGAATCGCTTCGACGAAGGCGTCAATTTGCAAATCGAGCGACATTGGGTCTGAGAAGTAGAAGAGATTGTAATCCAATTCCAATACGTGACCATCCTTGACTGCAGCTAAGTTTTGGTATACATCTGATTCCTTGAGAGAAGCAGCGGCTTCGGCGTTGCTGTCATTGACATTCATGACGATGTAGTCGCCGACATAGTTGCTCAATGTTTCTTGAGAAATGGTCAACCAACCGTCCTGCGCAATGACTTCATCTTGTACAGTCTGCGGAGCTGAGAAGCCGAGAGAGTCGTAAATCAACTCACCACCACGTCCAAAGTTATCCCCGTAAATAGTGATGTTCTTATCAAAGAAGTCCATGATGGTAAAGGTCGTATCCGTTGAAATTGTACCTGACAATTCCTTTTGGGCGCTAGTCACTTTTTCATCCCAAGCATCAAGCCAAGCGTCCGCTTCCTCTTCTTTTCCGAAAATTTGGCCCAGGTCTGTCAGCATTTGTAAGTAGTCGGCTTGGCCGTAAGTGATTTCGATGACTGGCGCGATTTCTTTTAATTGGTCAATGTTATCCGTACCAGCAAAGATGATGATGAGATCAGGCTCTTGCTCCGCGATAGCTTCCGTATCATCGGATGTCAACTGTACAGCATCTTCCAATTGGTCCCCGAAAGCAGGGCTGTCTTTTTCCAAATCAAGCGAATAAGAAGACACGTCTACACCCAACTGCAAGAGATATCCTGTGTAAGAGTAGGCAAAATTGACCACTTTTTCAGGATTTTCAGGAACATCGCCATAGTAAGTGATGCCCTCAATTTCAGGCATGGATGAGATGGCAGTCTCTTCTGAGCCTGTGTTAGTTTCATTGCTTGAAGAACTTGAGCAGGCTGCCAGTAGTCCAACTGACAGCATCAGTGCAGCTGCGTTTAAAAACTTTTTCAAATTCATTGTATTTCTCCTCGTAATCTTTTTTATGGGGAAAGTGTGTAGGTCAGCAAGATGGGATAATCCTGCCGCGGAGCGGTGACAATCTGAGCCTCAATCTGAAAGATATCCCTGAGGATGTCAGCTGTCATAATGTCGGTTGGAGTTCCTTGATAGCAGATACGACCATCCTTCATGGCAATCAGATGGTCAGAAAAGCGAGCAGAGAGGTTGAGGTCGTGTAGCACCATGATGATGGTCTTGCCACTAGTCTGGTTAAGATTTTGTAGAAGTTCAAGGACTTCTAGCTGGTGATTCATATCCAGATAGGTGGTTGGCTCATCCAAAAAGATGGTATCCGTATCCTGGGCTAGAGCCATGGCTATCCAGACTCGCTGGCGTTGGCCACCAGATAAATCATCAACTGACATGGCCGCAAAGGCTGTAGTCTGCGTGACTTCCATGGCCCAATTGATCTTGTTGCGGTCCTCGTCCGTCAACCGTCCCAGTCCTGTTTGATGGGGGAATCGTCCGTAGGAGACCAGCTCGTAGACCGTGATACCGTCGGTCGCCTCCAGTACCTGAGGAAGCAGGGCCAACTCTTTTGCCACTTCTTTTGTAGGCAAATGGGCAATAGACTGTCCATCTAGATAGATAGCGCCCCGTCGGGTCGGGATGATACGGGTCAGCGCCTTGAGCAGGGTTGATTTCCCACAGCCATTGGCACCGATGATAGTGGTCATCTTGCCTTCTGCTATTTCTAGTGAAAGCTGGTCGATGATGACCTTCTGATTGTAGGCAACCTGGATATCCTCTGCCCGTAATTCTGTCATATCAAACTCCTTTTTCGATACTTATTATACCACTTGATTTCTAATAAAACAACTATTTTCAGACAATTTTAAGTATTAAAGGAGATTGGTCGTTCCAATCTCCTAATTTGTTTTATAAATAGCGCTCAGCGACAGCTCTATCTCCAGCGTATGCAGCGCGTTTACCTTCCACAACTTGGTAGGCATCGGCGCCTTTGCCCGCGATGATGACGGCATCTTCTGGATTTTCCGTACGAGACAGGGCAGTCTGTATAGCCGTCTCGCGATCAATGATGGTTTCGTAAGGACGGGTCATATGGCTGGCAATTTGGGCTGAGATAACTGCGGGGTCCTCATAGTTAGGGTCGTCCGCGGTCAGAATGACATCTATCTGCGGATAGTCATTAAGCAAGAGCCCAAAGTCCTTGCGGCGGCTCTCACCTTTATTACCAGGTGCGCCGATCAGCAGGGTAATTTGACCTGTCTGGTGCTGGGCCACCACATCAATCAATTTTTTCAGGCTATCGCCATTGTGGGCGTAGTCGACAAAGACCTTAGCACCGTTGGCTTGAGTCAACACTTCCATGCGACCTGGGACAGTGGTGGTGGCGATACCTGCTTTGATATCAGCAAGGCTGGCACCTAGGCGCAAGCTAGCCAGTCCAGCAGCCACGGCATTGTCCTGATTGAAGCCCCCAATCAGCTGGATATCATAATCCCCAGCTAGTTTGCCAGAAACGCCAAAGCCAAAAGCTGAGCTGTCCGTGATAGCATTGTCAGAGCCCGCTCCGTAGAAGTCGTGGTCTTGCTCTGTCACTTGGTCATGGACAACCTCAAAATGGTCCATGCCACTGTTGACAATGACCGCTCGGCTATTGTCCATGAGGAGCCGCTTGTGATAAAAATAATCCTCAAAGGTCGGGTGCTCGATAGGGCCAATATGGTCAGGGCTGATGTTGAGAAAAACGCCCACGTCAAAGGTCAGGCCATAGACCCGATTGACCAGATAGGCTTGGCTGGAGACCTCCATGATGAGGTGAGTCATGTCGTTTGCCACAGCCTCCGCCATCATGGCGTAGAGGTCCAGGCTCTCAGGCGTGGTCAGTTGGGATTTGAAGAAGGTTTTGCCATCAAGAGTCGTATTCATAGTGGACAGCATGGCCGGTTTGTGACTGACTTTGAGAATATTGTAGGCGAAGTAAGCCGCTGTCGTTTTGCCCTTGGTGCCAGTAAAGGCAAGGAGCTTGAGCTTGTCCTGCGGGTTGCCGTAGAAGGCTTGCGCCACCAAGGCCATAGCCGGCTTGACGTCTGTGACAATGATGGCTGGAATGCCAACCTCGTAGTCTTTTTCAGCCACATACCAGCCCAGGCCAGCTGTGACAGCTTTTTCCAAAAATTCTCTTTTAAAGGCTGCTCCCTTGACAAAAAAGAGGGTCGAGGCAGTCACATCCCGACTGTCATAGGAGAGTTTGTCAAAGGAGACGCCTGCCCAGTTGTAATAGAAATTCCCGTCTGCTAAAATTTCTCGAAAGTTTTTATCTGCTTTCAGAATGGAAAGCACCTGTTCAATCGTAATCATATCCTTATTGTAAACGGATTTCAGCAGAATAACAAGCAAAAATTAAGCGTAAGTTATTCCTATTGTTGACTTTTCAGTCCCAAAAAAATCAAAATCTACTATACCATCCTCATCTTCCTCCTTTTCTTCCTCACTGTTGAAAAGAAGAACAAGGAACTAGGGATTGGGAAATAGGAAATAGAAAATAGAACCAAAAGTCAACAGCTCAGTTGACTTTTTTCATCACCGAACAGGTGCAAATAGGATAGAATTTTGTTATAATCATGCCGAAGTAAATCAGATTTTAAAGGATAAAACCATGCTCTACCCTACACCTATTGCTAAGCTCATCGACTCTTATTCCAAGTTGCCTGGGATCGGGGTCAAGACTGCGACCCGTCTCGCTTTTTACACCATCGGCATGGAGGACGATGTGGTCAATGAATTTGCCAAAAACCTCCTGGCTGCCAAGCGCGAGCTGGCCTATTGTTCCATCTGTGGCAACCTGACAGATGCTGAAGTTTGCGGGATTTGTAGCGACGAGACCCGCGATCAGACGACGATTCTCATAGTTGAAGACAGTCGCGATGTCTCTGCAATGGAAAATATTCAGGAATACCAGGGCCTCTACCATGTCCTGCATGGCCTCATTTCACCCATGAATGGCGTGGGCCCAGATGATATCAATCTCAAGACCCTGCTTGAGCGTCTACGTGATGAGCGAGTGCAAGAAGTCATCGTAGCCACCAACGCCACAGCTGATGGTGAAGCGACCTCCATGTATATTTCACGGGTCCTCAAGCCTGCGGGCATCAAGGTAACTCGCCTAGCCCGTGGTCTCGCCGTCGGAGCCGATATTGAGTACGCTGATGAGGTAACTCTACTGCGGGCGATTGAAAATCGGACAGAATTGTAACAACAAAATCGCTTAAGAATCAGATGTTCTACTTGAATATCTGATTTTTTGTGAATATCCCCTGATTTTGTGGTAAAATAGTAGAAAAAGTAAAAAGGAGATTTTTATGGACTTATATCCTATTATCGTCATCGCTATCATAGTGGTGATTGTCTTAGCAATTTTCTTTGCCGGATTCGTTTCCGCTTCGCCTGGTGAAATCAAGGTTATATCAGGACCACGTGGGCAACGCGTGATCCAAGGGAAGACTGGATGGAAAATGCCGATTTTGGAACGTGTCGATTCCATGACGGCAGGGATGATCTCTGTCGATGCCAAGACGACAGACTTTGTACCGACAAATGACTATATCAATGTCAAAGTCGATGCAGCTGTCAAGGTCAAAATTGGCACAGATCGCCCAGAATTATTCCAGTCCGCAACGCGGAACTTCCTCTACAAAAAGCAAGAAGAAATTGCAGGTGAAGTGCGTGATACCTTGGAGGGGCATTTGCGGGCCATTATCGGTCAGATGAAACTGGCTGAAATTGTTACCAATCGGGCTACTTTTTCGGAAAAAGTCCAAGAAAATGCCACTAAAGACCTAGAAGAAATGGGTCTGGAAATCGTCGCCTTCAACATCCAAGGCTTGATTGACGAAAAAGGTGTCATCGAAAATCTGGGGATTGACAATACGGAGCAGATTCGGAAAGAAGCTGCTAAAGCCAAGGCGCGTGCGCAACAAGAAATTGCCGAGCAACAAGCTGCTTCTGACAAGCTAGCAAACGATGCCCGCGTTGCGGCTGATTTAGAAATTGCCCAAAAGCAAAACGAATTGGCCAAAAAACAAGCCGCTTTGAAAGCTGAAGCAGACACCGAAACCGCCAAAGCCGACGCTGCCTACTCTATCCAACAACAAATCCAGCGTAAGGACATCGAGCGCGAAACCGCCGAAGCCAACATCGTCAAGCAAGAACAGGAAGCTCTGGTCAAAGAGCAGGAAGTTAAGGTTGCCCGCCAGACCTTAGAAGCGGAAATCAAGGCTAAAGCTGACGCGGAACGCTACGCCCAAGAGCAACAAGCCCAAGCCCAGCTCTTCAAACGCCAAAAAGAAGTCGAAGCTGAAGCCTACGAACGGACCCAACAGGCTCAAGCCGACAAGGAAGCTATGCTGGCTGAAGCCGAAGGGATTCGTGCCAAAGGGGAAGCCGAAGCCGCTGCTATCGAAGCTAAACTCCTTGCCGAAGCTCAAGGTCTGGAGAAAAAAGCCGAAGCCATGGCTAAGATGAACCAGGCGGCCGTCCTTGAAATGTACTTCAATGCTCTGCCTGATGTAGCTCGTGCTGTCGCTGAACCGCTCAACAATATCGACTCTATTACCATGTATGGTGAAGGCAATGCTGCTAAGCTGGTTGAAGACATTACTAAGTCTATGACCCAAGTCCAAAGCGGCCTCAATGACTCAGTCGGTATCGATGTCAAGCAACTGATTAACACCCTAGTCGGTATCAAGGCATCAAGCCCTATTATCGAAAATGCCGTCGAGACAGGCGTCACGGAAGCAATTGAAAAATAACCCCCAAAAGGTAGGAACAATCC
>CAUTON010000004.1:0-40760 GCA_963539895.1 uncultured Streptococcus sp.
AAAACAAAAGACAGCCTTGCAGCTGCCTTTCATCTATGTATTAGAATTTTTTACGCTTACGAGCTGCTTCTGATTTGCGTTTACGTTTTACAGATGGTTTTTCGTAGAATTCACGTTTACGTGTTTCTTGAAGCGTACCAGCTTTGGTAACCGCACGTTTGAAACGGCGAAGAGCATCATCAAGTGATTCGTTCTTGCGTACTACTGTTTTTGACATATTTTTCACTCCCCTCAATTTCAAAGTCTCTAACAGTATACTATTTTCCTTATCGGATGTCAATAAAAATTATTTTAAAGGAATCATTTTTGTCTGAATACCATCATGATCTTCAACAATACTAAAATCAGGATTTTCTTCGATGATGGTCATGCCTAGAAGACGGGCTTTCTTGAGCGCAATATGATAAAGATTTACATCCGCAAATTCGATCGTCAAGTAGGCTAATCCTGGCCGTCCATTTTGTCGTTTAGACAAGTAAGGGCCAGCCCATTGATTAAAGGCTAATTGATGGTGGTATTGACCTGATGCAATCCATGAAGCAGATGGCACAGAGAATTTATCAGCCAAATCAAAGACTTTTTGGTAGAGCTTGGAGGAAGCTGCTGCATCTTTAACACTGAGATGGACGTGGCCAATAATTGTGTCAGGAGACAAGCTGTAAACAGCTGGAATGTCTGTTAGATTATCCAGCATGGATTGACCATCCATTTCTTCTGTCACTCCTGGGATAGTTCCATCTTCACGAATATCCCACTGACTCATCGGCTTATCACGATAGATTTCAATACCATTTCCTTCAGGGTCATCGAGGTAAATGGCTTCGCTATAACCGTGGTCTGCTGCACCAGTGAGTGGAACTTGATTCACCAAGAGATGACGAAGGGCTAATCCCAGATGGTCTCGCGTAGGCACCAAGATAGCGGTGTGGTAAAGGCCATAGTTGTTTTCCGCAGGCAGGTCCGTTTTTTCAAAAATCAAGGCTGCTTCCCGACCGTCAAAGGTCAATTGAACGGCAGTCTCAGACTGTTCCAATACTTGAAGACCAATATACTTCGTATAGAAATCTGTCATTTTTTCAAGATCAGAAACGAAAAGTTTAACGGTAGATAAGCGAATAGAAGATTGATAGGTATAAGTCATGTTATTTCCTCACAAATATATTACTAATTAGTAATATTATAGCCTAAAGATAGAAAAATAGAAAGTAAAAGCTCCTGAAACATCCACTTTTAAAAAAACTAGCCAAATCAGTAGGCTAGTTAGTGTGGATTTATTTTTTTCGAAAACCACTGGCAGTGAGGGCCAGGGTAATGCTGAGTCCTTCATAGAGCGCAAAGAAAAGCAGGAAGCAATGAAGGAAAAATTCCGCAGGTAAAATGTAGATGACGGGATCCGTAGCAGGATCAAAAAGCCAACTGCTATCGCCAGGAAACAGCAACTGATGAAACAGAGTAAAGAAAGCGTCAAATCCCATCAAGACACCCAGCGTAGCAATTAAAATTGGGACCACTGCCATCCAGACAAAGACTGGTCGGTCAAGAAGAGCCAGCCCCTTCGTAAATTTGTCCTTAAAATAGAGAAAGGAGCTTGGTAAGGTTACGATCCAGATGAATTGAGCGAGGTGGAAAAGATATTTAACCTGCAAAAAATGGTGCAGCCCAGACGCCGACGATGGAAAATCTGGCATATCCAGCACCCAATGAAAGGGACTGGTCAGATAGGTCATGAGGATATTGAAATTGTGCTGTATGGTGTCCGTACTGAGTGAGACGATTGACTCTAGGCCAAGTCCATCAATTTCTAACGGAAAAAGTAGCCAAGCCAGATAAATGGTGGCTAAAATGCTGGTTGCGAGTACAAAGAGAACGACACCTGTCATTTGAAATTTATGCTTCATCAAAACTCCATTCGTCCAAATCATTGACCACGTGAGTCGGTGCAACTGGAAGAGTCGGCACTTCTTCTTTCTTGGTAAACCCAGTTAGCGTAAGGAGAGTTGGAAATCCATTGTCCTGCCCAGCCCGAATGTCTGTCAGATAATTGTCGCCCACCATGATCGTCTTACTCCGCAGAGTGCCTAGATGCGCAAGCGCCTTGTCCATAATGGTGGCTTCTGGTTTGCCCATGATGACTGGCTCAACTCGGGTCGCCGCCTCCAATAGGGCTAGAATAGAACCTGCCCCAGGAAGGAGCCCACGTTCGGTCGGAATATTGAGGTCAGGGTTGGTCCCGATGAAGGTTGCACCTTTTTCAATAGCTAAAGTTGCTGTCGCTAATTTTTCATAGTCCACTTGCCAATCCAGCCCCACAACCACGTAGGCAGGATGCTCAGTTTCTGTCACGTAGCCCGCTGCTGCGATGGCTTCCTTGAGACCAGCTTCTCCGATAACGTAGACTCTTTTTTCCTTGCCGAGATCATTCATATAATCCACCGTCGCCTGTGTCGCGGTGTAAATGGTGTCAAGCGGTGTATGGACATTGAATTGTTCTGCTAGCATTTTTTGGATGGCTGCTGGTGTTCGAGTGGTATTATTGGTAACAAAGAGATAGGGAAGGCCTGCTGCCTGTAGTCGTGCGACAAAGCGCTCGCCAGAAGGAATCCGCTCACTTCCCTTGTAAATTGTCCCATCTAAATCAATTAAATATCCTTGGTAGGTCATGATTTCCTTTCTTGCATCTAATTAAAACGTGTTTCCCAGTGCTCCTCCTGACTTGCTTCAAAGCAGAGGGCAATCTGCTCTGGTGTCGTTTTGCCAAGAGATAAATTCGGCAGTTGATCCAAGGCGAAATAGGCGCTCGCTAGTGTCTCCGAATTGGGGATGAACTCCCCACTGATGCGTCGACACAAGACAAAACACTTGGTCACATGGTGAGCACTTTGACTGGGTTGGCACTTGTGCTTATCAAAGACGGCAATCAATCGCTCCGCCGTCACTTGAAGGCCAGCCTCTTCCTGCACTTCTTTTATCGTATTGTCCATGACAGATTGGTCCACATCGCACCAGCCGCCCGGCAGAGACCACCGACCATCATTTTCTTGGACCAGTAAGATTTTATTGTCTTGGAAAATATCTGCGCGCGTATCCAATTTTGGAGTCTGATAGCCTGATTCGCTGCAGAATAGTTCCTCTACCTTTTCACGTGGTAGTCCTGATGGTGTCACCAGCATTTCTGCCGCAATTTGGCGAATTTCTTCAAAGCGCTCTTTGTCAAAAATATCTTTTGTATAGGCAAGACCATTTTGCGCTAAGCTTTGCAAGCGAACAGCCCACTCCAGCCATTTGTCATTATTGGACATCACGATTCTCCCAGTCAATGATAGCTTGCGCATGAATGTGACCTTCGGACAAAATCGCATGTCGGCTGATATTGTCCGCCATCTGATACGAAGAAGTAATCGTGCCACCAGGCGAGACTTCTTTGACATACTTGAGCTGGATGCGACTCGGTCTGTGGGTGACCAAAAAGTCATAATCCAGCACGTCATACATCCACTCCAGATATTTGCCGTTATTGACATGGCCATTCATATCAATGTCAAAATAGCGAATACGGTAGTCTTGGTCAATCGGATTTTCCAGTTCAGTATACTTGGCCCCACGGATGATTTTCTTGATTTTTTCGGCCTCGTAGGGTGCAATCACTTCCTCAGAAACCGTGGCTACCTTGCGCGTTTTAAAGTCAATCAGAACAAAGCTGGAGAAGATTTCAATCAGCAAATTACCCTCTTGGTCGTAGACGAAAAATTTCCGATAGCAGTAAAATTTATTATAGGAAATGGCTTCTGTGGTAATGGTTACTTCTTCGTTATAATGCGGAAGGCGGGTGATGGTCACGTCGTAATCTGTCACTACCCAGACTAAATTGTATTTTTCAAAAAGATAAAGGTCGCTCCGCCCCAGATTCTCAGACTGGCGACCCGATACACCCAGACAGTAGGAAATAAACTGGGACAAGACAATCTCCTGGCGGACGTCTGTCATATCAAAGGGAATGGTTAAAGTTTCGCTATATCGTTGGCCCATCAGACTCCTCCTCTATCATAAATCGTTCGGCAACGGTGTCTCCTAAAAAAAGTCCGCGTCTCGTCATGCGCAACTGATCGCCATCCTGCTGCAAGAGACCTTCTGCTATCAAATCACGAGCTATCTGACCATATCGTTCTTCAAAGCTAGTATCAAATTTTTCCTCAAAACGTGCAATGGAAATACCAGATTTCTTGCGTAAGCCTAAAAACATCTCTTCTTCCATCTGCTCAGTCTTGGACAATATCTCCTCATGTAAGCGCGCATGCCCTTTTTCGGAAACCGACTTGAGATAATGCTGGATAGGGCCACGATTGCGGTAGCGCATGCCATTCAGGTAACCCGATGCCCCTGCTCCAAGTCCATAATACTCGCTATTATCCCAATACATGAGGTTGTGACGACTCTCGAAGCCAGACTTTGTGAAATTGGAAATCTCGTAATGGTCAAAGCCATTTTTTTCCAATTCAGCAAGAATATAGTCAAACATATCAGACTCTACATCTTCGTTTGGCAAATGAAGGGTACCTCTTTTTTGTCGATTCATAAAGACAGTGTGGTTCTCCAAAATCAGGCTATAGAGGCTCATGTGTGGGATATCTAGCGCCAAGGCTTTTGCGACGTTATCTTTAACCTGCTCCATGGTCTGGTCAGGCAGGGCATAGATGAGGTCAATGGAAATATTGTGAAAACCTGCTTCCTTCAGTGCTCCAATCGTCTCGTAGATTTGCGCTTCGTTGTGACTACGGCCGATTTTTTTCAGCATGTGGTCGTCAAAGGTCTGAACACCTAGCGAAATGCGGTTACAGGCTGATTTTTGTAGCACCGCAATTTTATCAGCTGTCAGGTCCCCTGGATTGGCCTCGATGGTAAATTCTTCCAGTTCAGACAGATCCAAGATTTCTTCTAAATTGGTCAAAAGGTAGGACAACTGCTCAGCTGATAGTGCTGACGGCGTCCCGCCGCCGATGTAAAGGGTCCTCAGAGCAGGCAAATTGTAAAATTTGACCTCCCCAATGAGGGACTTTAAGTAGTCATCAACGGGCTGATTTTTGATAAAAACTTTTGAAAAATCACAGTAATAACAAATCTGCGTACAAAAGGGAATGTGAATATAGGCAGATGTCGGTCGTTTTCGCATAGGACTATTATAGCACTATTTGACAAAAAGAGGCGGGAGTAAGTCCGCCTCGATTCCTATAAATGCTCTTTAATCAACTGGTTCACTGTGAGGTAATTAAATTCGTAGTTTACCCCAACCGCTTCCGCCAAAACAATGATTTTCTCCAAGAAATCCTGCGAGGAGAAGCCAGTCGTCCGCGCCAACTCTTCCTCGTCAAAAGTTTTAATGAGGTGAGCCAGCGGATTGCGGACAGATTTTTCCAGCTTGCGGAGGTCCTTGATGACTTGCTTGAGGTCTGCTGGTAAATCCGTTAACTCTAGAAATTCCACTAGACTTTGCGAGGTAACCTTGCTGTCTCGCTTCTGCGCCACATAGGTTTGGGCGACAGGATTGGACGAATTCTGCAATACATCGAACTTCCAAGTATCGTATTGGTCGTTTTTAGAATTATGGATATAGGTCCAGAGTTCAGGCACCTGAGCTTCCAAGAGACTGGTAAAAAGGCGGTACAGAATAGGGCTGACGCTGCGCACAAAATCAATGATATTCTGATTCCTGACCTTAGCTTCCAAATCCATAATATAGTTGGCAACCTGTTCCTTCTCCAGATTTTCTTGGAGGAGCTTGACTTGGTATGCCTTTTCTATCTTTCGACAACGGTCCAAGTTCTGAGCGATAAAGTCCACATTGAGCTCGCGACGCTCAGTCATCAGATTAAGGAGAAAATGGACTTCTGCTGACACTCGGCCATCCATCTCAGCAATTTTCAGAGCATGGTTATAAGCAAAGACATACAGAAGGATGCCGATGGTTTCATTTTGATTCATGATTATTCCGCAATCAGGGTTTCCAAACCGACCTTCATCATATCGGTAAAGGTAGTTTGGCGCTCCTCTGCCGTTGTATCCTCTTCTGGGTGAACAAGGCTGTCTGAGATGGTCATGATACCGAGGGCTTTGACGCCGTGTTGCGCAGCCAAATAGTAAAGTGCTGCCGCTTCCATCTCAATGGCTTTAACACCAAGCTGACCCAATTTCATGTTGCGCTCAGGCATGTTAGAATAAAAAACATCAGAAGACAAGACAGAGCCCACATGGGTGGTCAAGCCAAGATCTTTAGCAATGTGATAGGCCGTGTCCAAAAGTCCGAAATCAGCGATTTGTGGGAAATCGTACTCAGGAAAATCGTTACGGATGATATTTGAATTGGTCGCAGCAGCTTGTGCCAAAACCAACTCACGCACGTGAACATTTGGATCAATGGAACCAGCCGTCCCAACACGGATCAGCTTTTTCACACCGTAGTCTACGATAAGCTCACGAGCATAGATGGAAATAGAAGGCATCCCCATTCCTGTCCCCATGACAGAAACATGGTGGCCCTTGTAAGTTCCGGTGTAACCAAACATGTTGCGAACTTCGTTGAAGCATACAGCGTCCTCAAGGAAGTTCTCAGCGATAAATTTAGCACGCAAAGGATCTCCAGGGAGGAGGATTTTGTCAGCAATAGCACCTGCTGGTGCTGAGATGTGAATTGACATAAATTATGATACAGAGAGTGACCAGAAAACGTTATAAAAATAGGAAACTGACAAGAAATCTAGATTTCGCAGTCAGGTTATCTTTTCCCCGAGTTTTCTGCTCAAGTTCGAATCAGAAAGAACAAACTCTCTTTCCTTTCTTATTTATTATAATTGGTTTAATCTTTTTAATAGCATCGACTGACTAACCGGAATAAGTGAAAAATGCGTGTAACAACCCAAAACTGTAGATTCCAATGGATACCGCGACTACTAATAGTAGGCAACCGATCATTTTGACGAAGACGTGTTTTGCTTTGATACAAGGGATGGCAAGTAATAACAGAATTAGCGCCACAACTAGTCCAAAGCTTCCAAACATCAGAACGAGTCCCATAGTGTTATTCTCCTTTCATTATCGGGTCAACTTATCCAAAAAGCCATAGAGTGCCTGATTCATCTGACGATAATCTTGATCAAGAATAGTCTCAGCATTATCAATAAAGCGATGCGTCTGGCTATCAGCTTCTAAGTTTTCTTCTGCAGCAATCAAGAGCGGCGCCACTTCATCATTGAGCTCCAAATGGCATTGGAAGGCATACTGCTTGGAACCAAATTTAACAATCTGGCGTGGGCAACCTTCAGAAGTCGCTAAAATCTCAGCATCAGCGCTCAAGCCTGGCATGTCTCCGTGCCAATGCCCGACAACTAACTCTTGCCCAAAATGCTGGAGATGCTCGTCTGCTAGCCCTGCCTTTGTCAAAGTAATCGGAAAAGATCCAATTTCACGCTCTGGACTGTGCTCGTAGTGAGCACCATAGGCATGACTGAGGAGCTGCGCACCGAGGCAAACACCCACAATCGGCTTATCCTCAGCGACAAACTGCTGGATAAATGCGATTTCATCCTGTGGATGATAATATGGAAACTTCTCCTCGTTCTCATCTGGCGACTGCGGTCCACCCATAACGATGAGCATATCGTAAGATGCCGAAGACTGAGGCAAGCACTCATACTCATAGACTTTGGTCGTGGTCACTGTGTGACCGCACTCCTGCGCCCAAGTCAGATAAGCACCCGGCGCTTCGAAGCTTTCGTGTAAAATAAAGTGAATATTCATGGCTAAATTAAGCTTTTGGCAATTCAGCCAAGATGGAAGTGATTAGCTTTTTGAAATCGCCTTTTACTTGCTGGGTGACCGCTACCACTTCCTCGTGGTTGAGCAAATCTTGGAAACCTGCAGCATGGTTAGTGATGCAAGACACTCCCAAGACTTTCAAGCCAGAATGCACCGCTACAATCACTTCTGGCACCGTTGACATACCGACTGCATCTGCCCCCAAGACTTTGAGTGCACGAATTTCAGCGGGTGTTTCATAGGCTGGACCTGACCAACCCATGTAGACACCTTCGTCTAATTTAATCCCCACCTCTTTAGCAACACGATGGGCAACTTCACGATAGGCTGGTGTATAGGCTTTTGACATGTCTGGAAAACGTGGTCCAAATTCGTCCAAATTTTTGCCAATCAAGGGATTATTTCCAGTCATATTCACATGGTCGGAAATAGCCATCAAAGTGCCTGGTCCAAAGCTCACTCCGCCTGCGGCGTTAGTGACAATCATACCTTCACAGCCCAATGCTTTCATGACACGGACAGGGAAAGTCACCACTTCAAGTCCTAAACCTTCATAGTAGTGAATGCGTCCTTGGAGCGCCAGCACTTTGCGCCCAGCCAAATTACCGTAAACCAATTTACCAGCGTGGCCTACAACCGTTGATTGGCCCCAGTTTGGAATATCAGCATAATCAATGACAATAGCATTTTCAATTTCTTCTGCCAACTCACCAAGACCTGAGCCTAAGATAAGGCCAAATTCGGGATTAGTCATTCCTTTGTCCCGCAAGAAATCACGTGTTTCATAAATTTTTTCCAGTAATGTTTTTGTCATGTTTTTCTCCAATTTTATACTAATTTATTTAAGAAAGATCCACCAATCATGGCTTTGTCTACGCCGAAGTTTTCGGCGATAGTTGCTGATATGTCCGCAAAATGTCCTTGTGGGATAGAGCCATTTCCTGTAAAGGCAGGACTATAAGCTAAGAGCGGTATGTACTCACGAGTGTGATCCGTTCCAGCGTAAGTCGGGTCATTGCCATGGTCAGCCGTGATGAGAAGCAGATCGTCCTCTTTCATAGCGGCTATAATTTCTGGCAAGCGCGCATCAAATTCTTGTAAACAATCACGATAACCATGCGCATTGCGACGGTGACCGTAAAGGGCGTCGAAGTCGACTAAGTTGGTAAATGAGAAACCTTTTTCAAACTCAGATAACCCCATCGTCTTAATCAGAGTGTCGACACCGTGCATGTTTGATTTGTTGTGCCCCATATCATTGGTGATACCAGAACCGTTGAAGATATCATTGATTTTACCGACTGCGTAAGTTGGTACACCTGCGTCTGCCAATTTATTCAAAACGGTATCTTCAAACGGCGAAACGGCGTAGTCATGACGATTAGCGGTCCGTGTGAAGTTTCCAGGTTCCCCCACGTAAGGGCGGGCGATAATGCGGCCAAGAAGAGCTGGTCGTTCAAGTGTGATAGAGCGAGCGTACTCACAGATACGATAGAGTTCTTCTAGTGGAATAATCTCTTCATGAGCTGCAATTTGCAGCACTGGGTCAGCTGACGTGTAGATAATCAACTCGCCAGTCTCCATTTGCCGAGGACCAAAATCATCGATGACAGCTGTGCCAGAATAGGGTTTATTGGCCTCGCGGATAACTTTACGACCTGAAAACTCTTCAATTTTTGTCAAGATTTCCTCAGGGAAACCATTCCAGAAAGTATCAAATGGCTCAGTGATATTGAGGCCCATGATTTCCCAGTGACCTGTCATAGTGTCTTTCCCACGAGAAACCTCTTCTAGCTTGGTGTAGTACCCCGTCGGCTCCTGCGTAGCAGGCACGGTCTTGAGAGCCTGCGGACGGGCAATATTCCCAAGACCCATTTTTGCCATATTGGGCACGTCAAGTCCAACCGTTTTTGAAATGTGACCTAGCGTATCTGCTGCCCCATCTGGTACACCAGCATTGGTAAATTCATTAGCATCTGGCGCTGCGCCAATCCCGACAGAATCCAGAACGACTAGGTGAATACGATCAAATTTTGCCATAGTTTCCTCCGAAATTTTTATAGTTATATTGTATCATAGTTCCAATGAAAAAGCCGTCTAGCACGGACTAGAGAGCTTCTTCTGCTGTTTTACTTGGCTTCAAAGACTCTTGGTCCCTCAGGATAGCCGACGATAACTTTGGAAATCATGTCTAGGAAGAGTCCATGTTCCACGACGCCCACTGTGTGGTCGAGTTCATTTGCCAAAGCATAGGCATCCTTGATTTCTCGCAAGTCCAGGTCAATAATGAAGTTCTTCATATCGGTAATCTTGCGGGCATCGCCGTCCATGCGGAAGGCTGGGCGATAGCCCTTCTCTTCAAACTTTCTAAAGAGATTTTGTGCCCCATATTGAACCACTTCGACAGGTAATTTAAAAGCTCCCAACGTTTCGACCATCTTGGACTCATCAACAATCCAAATGCAGTCCTTACTGTTAGTCGCAACGACCTTTTCCATCAAGAGCGCTGCGCCACCGCCTTTAATCCCATTAAAGTGTGGATCAACCTCGTCCGCCCCATCAACTGTCAGGTCTACATATGGCACTTCGTCAATGGCTTTCAGTGGGATACCGAGGTTCTCCGCCTGTGCGTAGGTGACAGATGAAGTCGTCACAGCCGTAATCTTAAGCCCTTCTTCTTGGACACGACGGCCGACTTCGGCCACGAAATAATAGGCTGTTGAACCCGTTCCCAAGCCGACAATCATGCCATCCTTGACATACTCAGCCGCCTTGATACCGACTTGTTCTTTCATATTGACCATTTTTTCCTCCTTCAATCTTCTACGTCCATTATACCACCTATCAAATGAATTTTCTATAAATTTTTAACCGTTTTCAAACCCTGGACAAATTTCAATAACTGACCAGACTGTGCCAATTGTGCTATAATGATAAAAAATCAAGGAAAACAAAGAAAATGAGCATTACAAAAGAATTTGACACCATCACTGCTATTTCAACGCCACTGGGCGAAGGGGCTATTGGCATCGTGCGCCTGTCTGGGACCGATGCAGTTGCTATTGCTAATCGCGTTTTTAAAGGGAAAGATTTGGGAAACGTGCCATCTCATACCATCAACTACGGTCATATCGTGGAAGGTGACGAGGTGATTGACGAGGTCATGGTGACAATCATGCGGGCTCCCAAAACCTTTACCCGTGAAGATGTCATCGAAATCAATACCCACGGTGGGTTGGCTGTGACCAATGAAATCCTGCAACTCCTCATCCGCTCTGGCGCTCGCATGGCTGAGCCTGGCGAATTTACCAAACGGGCCTTTCTCAATGGCCGTGTGGACTTGACACAGGCTGAGGCTGTCATGGATCTGATCCGTGCCAAGACCGACAAGGCTATGGCTGTCGCTGTTTCCCAGCTGGACGGCTCCCTCAAAAACCTCATCAACAATACCCGCCAGGAAATCCTCAATACCCTGGCACAGGTCGAGGTCAATATCGACTACCCTGAGTATGACGACGTGGAGGAGATGACCACCGCCCTCATGCGGGAGAAAACGCAGGAATTTCAAACCCTGCTGGAAGGCCTGCTGGCTACGGCTAAACGTGGCAAAATCCTCCGTGAAGGCCTCTCTACGGCCATCATTGGCCGTCCCAATGTCGGCAAATCAAGCCTCCTCAACAATCTGCTCCGGGAAGAAAAGGCCATAGTGACCGACATCGCAGGCACCACGCGTGACGTCATCGAGGAATATGTCAACATCAAGGGCGTGCCGCTCAAGCTCATCGACACGGCTGGTATTCGTGAAACTGACGATGTGGTGGAGAAAATCGGCGTCAAACGCTCCAGAAAAGCCCTGGAAGAAGCGGACCTGGTGCTCCTTGTCCTCAACAGTTCTGAAAAGTTGACCGAGCAAGACCGATCCCTCCTTGACATCAGCCAGAACAGCAACCGCATCATCCTGCTCAATAAAGCCGACCTGCCTCAGGCTATCGAGGTCGATCAGCTGCCAGAGGATGTCATTCCCATCTCTGTCCTCAAAAACGAAAACATCGGCCAGATTGAAGACCGCATCAACCAGCTCTTCTTTGACAATGCTGGTCTGGTGGAAAAAGACGCCACCTACCTGTCCAACTCTCGCCACATTTCCCTGATTGAAAAGGCTGTTGAGAGCCTAAACAGTGTCAACGAGGGGCTTGAGTTGGGCATGCCTGTTGACCTGCTCCAGGTCGATATGACCCGTACCTGGGAAATCCTGGGTGAAATCACTGGCGACGCCGCACCAGACGAACTCATCACCCAGCTCTTTAGCCAGTTTTGCCTGGGGAAATAAAGTATATGAAAAAGGAACTCGCACGAGTTCCTTTTATTCTGCTAAAATGGCTGCTACTCTTGTCTGTAATTCCGGCAAAACATATTCTTTAAACCAGGGATTTTTCGCCTGCCAAATATTGTTCCGCGGCGAAGGGTGGACCAAGGGAAAATATTCTGGGAGAAATTCTTGGTAGTTACGGACGTTGTCCGTGATTTTGACGGAATTAGGCTGCTTGAGATAATAATGTTGTGCGTAAGCTCCGATGAGAAGCGTCAGCTTGATATCAGGCAGCTCTTTCAAAATCTTATGGTGCCACTTCTCAGCAAAACCTTTACGTGGCGGCAAATCCCCTGACTTCCCTGGACCAGGAAAGTAGAAATCCATGGGCATGACCGCTATAAGCCCAGACTCATAAAAGAGTTTTTCGTCTATCCCTAGCCAATCTCGCAATTGGTTACCAGACGGATCTTTGAAATAAATACCCGACTCCTGAGCTCGCAGACCTGGCGCTTGCCCAATGATTAAGATACGAGCTGTTTTTGGAGCTGCAAAGAGAGGCTCAATCCCCTTTTTTGTATAGTCCTGATTATCAGAATCCATCATGATGGCTTGCTTGATTACTTCTAAATCTGACATCTCTCTCCTTTCAAAATAGACAGGCGAACCTGTCTTTTCTATTAATCCATTATTACTCTTCGATTTCTAGATAGGAACTCTTCAGCCCAAAAATCCAGAAACAAGAGCCCATAATGCTACCTTTAGCAAGAATCGTTTGCCCATCTTGGACCATCAGTGGATGCGATTTTATATAGGCAAAACCAACCTTCAATTCGACCTCCCCAGTTGGTAATTCATAAGAAGCAATCTCATCGTTTTTGAGTTTACCCACTTTTCGCCATTGATGTAGACATCAAGCTTCATGACGGCTCCAACAATGCCTGTTTGGCGTTTTACTGTAATCATAACTTTTCTCCTTACTTAATCAACTCATAAATAGCCTCGGCGTAAATAGCTGCTGAGCGGTATATGTTTTCGACTGGCATATACTCGTTGGCTTGGTGCATGGTATTTTCATCACCTGGGAATTCCGCACCGAAGGCTACGCCACGTTTGAGCAAACGTCCAAAGGTTCCACCACCGATGACTTGTTCGTAGCCCTTGAGGCCTGTTTGTTTTTCATAGACAGAAAGTAATGTCTGCACTAACTCGTCTTCAAGTGGCACATAGTGTGGGGTATGCTCGTGCTCCGATAGGCTGACACTGTCCACTCCGTCAATCGTCGCCAATTTTTCCTGAATGGTCTGAGAGTCGGTACCCTTAGGATAACGGAAATTGAGGGCAATGGTGTTGTCGCTAGAGGCAGCGTCAAAGCGGAAGACGCCAGCATTCATGCTGAGAGCGCCCATCTTGTCGTCGGTGATGGCTACGCCAAGGTTTTCCCCTGCGAAATCTTCGTGCAGAATCTCACCTGCTACAGACAGATAAGCTGCCGCTGCGCCACCAAAATCAAAGACAGACAGGAAACGTGCCAGGTGAGTCGCACCATTTACGCCCGCTTCAGGAGTGGAACCATGGGCAGACTTACCATAGATAGTGACAGTCAATTGACCATCTGCTTCAGCAAGTTCGCTGCGAAGTCCTTCAACCTCTGTATAGGCAGCAAGAGCTTCTGATACTTCTTCCTTGGTCAGGCCTGTAATGACAGCTGTGGCAGATTCTGGGACCATGTTTTCACGAAGTCCACCTTCAAAACTGTAGAGTTTCACATCGCCCGTGTTTGTATTTCCAAAGTGGAGGTACTCAGTGATATTGCCTTTTTCACCATTGATGATAGGAAACTCTGCATCTGGGGAGAAGCCAAAATCAGGTTCTGGCAGCCCCACATTGGCAAAGTAGTAATCCATATCCCCCCAACCTGATTCTTCGTCGGTACCAACTACGAAGCGAACACGTTTTGAGACAGGAAGACCCAGTTCTTTGATGATTTTCAGACCATAGTAGCAGGCTATGGTCGGTCCCTTATCGTCAGATGATCCACGGGCATAGAGCTTACCATCAATAATAACTGGCTTGTAAGGGTCTGTCTCCCAGCCGCTACCGGCGGGCACGACATCCATATGACCAAAGATACCTAATTCTTCCTCGCCTTCACCAAAGGTAAAGTGACCTGCGTAGTTATCTACGTTTTTGGTTTCGTAGCCGTCGCGTTTAGCGATTTCCAGGAATTTTTCCAGGGCTTTGACAGGTCCAGGCCCAAATGGGTGCTGGGCATCCGCCTGACTGTCATCGCGTTCTGAATTGATTTCCAAAAGGCTGAACAAATCAGCCATCAGGTCGTCTTTTCTTTTTTCAACTTCTGCTTTAAAATCGATTGTCATTGTTGCTCCTTTTCACAAATAAACTAAGATTATTTTACCACAATGCAAACGGTTTTTCATAGGGAAAGTAAAAAACAGCCCGAATGGGCTGTTTGATTACGCCATATTATTAAAATCCCAGACGTCATCTACCCAGCCTTCGTAGAAGTCGGGTTCATGGCAGACCATGAGAATGGAGCCCTTGTAGGCTTGAAGGGCACGTTTTAATTCATCCTTTGCATCCACATCCAAGTGATTGGTCGGCTCGTCAAGGATCAAGACATTATTTTCACGATTCATGAGCAGACAAAAACGAACTTTGGCCTGCTCACCACCTGAAAGAACCTGAATTTGGCTTTCGATGTGCTTAGAAGTCAAGCCACAACGAGCAAGCGCAGCCCGAACCTCAGCTTGATTGAGAGCTGGAAAGGCATCCCACACGGCTTCAAGCGGTGTTTGTCGATTACCACCTGGCACTTCCTGCTCAAAATAGCCCAATTCCAAATATTCACCACGTTCCACTTGTCCCCCAAGCGGTGGAATAATCCCGAGGAGACTCTTGAGCAAGGTTGATTTCCCGATACCGTTGGCACCAATGATAGCAATTTTTTGATTGCGTTCAAAGGTCAAATTCAGTGGCTGACGGGTCAGGACACGGTCGTAGCCAATTTCCAAATTGATTGCTTGGAAGATGAAGCGGCTCGGTGTGCGCGCCATTTTGAAATCAAAGGATGGTTTTGGTTTTTCAGCCTGCAACTCGATAATGTCCATTTTGTCCAATTTTTTCTGGCGGGACATGGCCATATTTCGGGTGGCTACACGAGCTTTATTGCGGTTGACAAAGTCTTGCAGATCTGCGATTTCTTTTTGCTGACGTTCATAAGCCGCTTCCAACTGTGCCCGCTTCATGGCATGGACTTCTTGGAATTGAACATAATTGCCTGAGTAGCGCGTCAACTCCTGATTTTCCACATGATAGACAATATTAATCACGTCATTTAAAAATGGAATATCATGCGAAATCAGGACAAAGGCATTTTCATAATTTTGCAGATAGCGTTTAAGCCAGTCAATATGTTCCGCATCCAAATAGTTGGTTGGTTCATCTAAGAGCAGGATATCTGGTTTTTCCAGCAAGAGTTTGGCGAGGAGAATCTTGGTCCGCTGACCTCCAGAAAGCTCTGTCACATCCGAATCCATCCCAAAATCCATGACCCCAAGTGCACGAGCAACTTCGTCAATTTTGGCATCTAAGGTATAAAAATCACGACTTTCCAAACGGTCTTGAAGCTCGCCAACTTCTTCCATGAGGGCATCCATATCCGCATTTTCGTCCGCCATGGACATATAAATCTCGTTGATCCGCTCTTCTGTTTTGAAAAGTTCATCAAAAGCTGTCCGCAAAACGTCTCGGACGGTCATTCCTTTTTCAAGCTTGGCATGCTGGTCTAAGTAACCCGCGGTTACATAACGCGACCACTCAACCTTCCCCTCATCAGGCACCAATCTTCCTGTCACGATGGACATGAAGGTTGACTTTCCTTCGCCGTTGGCTCCGACCAACCCAATGTGCTCTCCTTTCAGCAGTCGGAAGGACACATTTTCGAAAATCGCACGGTCACCAAAACCGTGACTAAGATTTTTAACTTCTAAAATTGACACACATTTCCTCTTTCTCAAGAAAAGACGGTTGCCCGTCTATTGTTTTTTAATCGATTCCGATTTCTGCACGCACCACGTCGGCAATGGTATCTACATAGTAGTCGACTTCTGCATCCGTCGGTGCTTCTGCCATGACCCGAAGGAGGGGCTCTGTCCCACTTGGACGAACCAAGATGCGACCATTTCCAGCCATTTCCGCTTCCATCTTTTCGATGATGCTTGCGATTGCAGACACTTCCATGGCCTTGTCCTTCATGCTGTTATCCACACGGATATTGACTAATTTTTGTGGATAAATAGTGACTTCTGCCGCTAACTGTGACAGAGTTTTCCCCGTTTCTTTCATGACCTTGGTTAATTGCACGGCGGTCAACTGGCCATCCCCAGTCGTATTGTAATCCATGAGGATAACGTGACCAGACTGCTCACCTCCGACATTGTAGCCAGACTTGCGCATTTCCTCTACCACATAGCGGTCACCGACTGCCGTAATCGTCTTGCCAATGCCTTCTCGATCTAGCGCCTTGTGAAAACCGAGGTTAGACATGACAGTTGTCACAATGGTGTTTTGCGCAAGCTCGCCCTTGTCTGACAGGTATTTCCCGATGATGTACATGACTTTGTCGCCATCGACCAAGTCACCATTTTCATCGACAGCAATCAGGCGATCTGCATCACCGTCAAAGGCCAGACCGATCTGACTGCCAGTTTCCTTGACCAATTCTTGCAAGCTTTCAGGATGGGTCGAGCCAACACCGTCATTGATATTGAGGCCGTTTGGAGACTCTGCCATTACTTTTAATTCAGCTTCCAAGTCGGCAAAAATGAGGCGGGCTGTTGTTGCTGCGGCACCATTAGCCGTATCCAAGGCTACTTTCATGCCATCAAGGCTAGTTCCTGTCGATACCAAAAATTCTTGGTACTTGCGCAAGCCTTCTGGGTAGTCAACCACGTCTCCCAATCCTTCTGCAGAAGGACGAGGCAAGATATCTTCATTTGCATCAAGCAAAGCTTCGATTTCCAATTCTTTATCATCGTCCAGCTTAAAGCCGTCGCCGCCAAAGAACTTGATCCCATTGTCCTGAGCAGGATTGTGGCTGGCAGAAATCATGACCCCAGCGCTGGCTTTTTCAGTCCGTACCAGATGAGCGACCGCTGGTGTCGCTACCACACCTAATTTGTAGACGTGAATCCCCACCGAGAGAAGCCCAGCAACCAAAGCTGATTCGAGCATTTGTCCTGAAATACGTGTGTCCCGTGCCACAAAAACTCTTGGCGTCTCCGTCTCATGCTGACTGAGGACATAGCCGCCAAAGCGCCCCAGCTTAAAAGCCATTTCCGGCGTCAATTCTACATTTGCTTCTCCACGAACACCGTCCGTACCAAAATATTTACCCATGTGTATTTCCTCTATTTATCCTTTGTAATCGTTGCTTGCAAGGTTGTTTCCTCGATTGAGAAGACGACTGGCAGCACATTTCCTTCGCTATCTACAGCTTGTAGGGTAGCGGTTTGCGAAATATCTGATTCCAAATCTGTTGCATCCAAGACAACAGCTTCAACTCGATCAATATTTGCCATTGTTTCTTCGTCTGTTGTGACTTTGACAGTGCTATCACTGACAGAAATCTTGGAGACTGAGTAGCCTTCTGCTACCTGGTTCTCATAAATCATACCAACCACGTCAAACGTCTTGGTTTCCCTTTGACCCATTTTTACCGTAATTGATGCTGGATCTACAGTTGCCGTAACGCCAGTTGGTAAACCTGAGACGACCAAATCTACCCTATGAGTCCCAGAATCAAGTTTCGTCAAATCAGCTGTTACTTTAAAAGAACGAGTTGATTCGTCCGTTTCACTCTGAAGGACCACGCGATTAGAACCTGTCAGACTAACCGTCACCGTAGAGGTGAAGCCAGAAATAAAATACTGATCACTATCGTATTCAACTTCGACAGGGACATAATTGATCGTATGGGTATAAGTCTCAGTATTGCTGACTGGGTTAGAGTCGAGACTATTTCGATAGTTGACCGTAGTCGCATAAAAGAACAAGAACAAGGCTACCACGATGGAGACCAAGAGATGTCCAAAATGTTTAAATCGTCCATTCATCACTTCTTGCCTCCAATCCGATACCACCATTTTTGCTTGGGAACTTCTTCTTCCTTAAAGGTGGCCCGTAGTTCCGCTTCAAACTCTTCCAACGTCAGGCTATGTTTGAAAATTCCATTTTGAGCGATAGAGATATTGCCCGTTTCTTCCGAAACGACAAAGACAAAGGCGTCTGATACTTCCGATAAGCCAATAGCCGCTCTGTGACGCGTCCCAAATTCTTTTGAAATGGCAGCACTTTCGGACAATGGTAGATAGGCACAAGACACTGCAATCTTATTTTCTTTGATAATCACGGCGCCATCATGCAACGGAGTATTGGGAATGAAAATGTTGATGAGGAGCTCACTCGACACATCCGCATCCAGTGGAATCCCAGTTGCCCGATATTCCTGCAAGATCTGAGCACGCTCAACTGCCACAAGCGCCCCAATCTTTCGCGGACTCATATACTTGACAGAGCCGACAAAGGCCTTGATTAATTTTTCTTCGGAACTCATGGTCTGGCCAGTGAAAATCTGTGTCGTTCTCCCCATTTTTTCGAGCGTAGCTCGCAACTCAGGCGCAAAGATAACCACCAATGCGATGACACCATAGGTAATCAGCTGGTTCATCAACCAAGAAATGGTCTGTAACGCCAAATAGCTGGCCAAGACTTGAGCCGCCAAAAAGAGCAACACACCGCGAATCAACACCATAATTTTGGTGCCAGAAACGGCTTTAATAAATATATAGACTAAATAAATAACTAGGCAAATATCAATAATATGAAAGACAATCGTCCAAGGACTGCTTGCCAGCGATGCCCAGTATTGACTATTGAATAGTTCTTCAAAACTCATAGCCACACACCTCATACTTTCAGAATCGTGCATTTCTCCTGCAACCAGACTATTATACCATATTTTCTAATCTTCTGTCCTTTCTCAATTCTAGAAATCCAAAGCAAAATGTGGTACACTAAGTGCATGAAATTAAAGACTCAATTAGGCATTTTAGCTGGGAAATCTGCCCACTTTATTCTCTCAAAAATGGGACGAGGCACGACGCTTCCTGGCAAAATCGCCCTCAAATTCGATAACGATATTTTAGATAGCTTAGCTAAGGACTATGAGATTGTAGTCGTAACAGGCACCAACGGCAAAACCCTGACTACTGCTTTGACCGTGGGTATTCTCAAAGAAGCCTTTGGCGAGATTGTGACCAATCCAAGCGGTGCCAATATGATTACAGGCATTACATCGACTTTTTTAACAGCTAAAAAATCTAAATCTGGCAAGAAAATCGCGGTGCTTGAAATCGACGAAGCCAGCCTCCCGAAAATCACTGAGTACATCACACCTAGCCTTTTTGTCTTCACCAATATTTTCCGCGACCAGATGGACCGCTACGGTGAGATTTACACCACTTACCAGATGATTTTGGATGGGGCAGCTAAGGCTCCCAAGGCCACCATTTTGGCCAATGGCGACAGCCCACTTTTCAACTCCAAAGAGGTGGTCAATCCTGTTCGCTACTATGGTTTTGATACGGAAAAAGCTGCGCCTGCACTTGCCCACTACAACACAGAAGGCATCGTCTGCCCTAATTGCGAAGGTATTCTGCAATACCAGCTCAACACTTATGCCAACCTGGGCGACTACATCTGTCCAAACTGCGGTTTCAAGCGACCAGAACTGGACTACAAGCTGACTCATTTGACCAAAATCACTAATACGACATCGGAATTTGTCATTGATGGGCAAGACTACAAAATCAATGTCGGCGGTCTCTACAATATCTACAATGCTCTGTCTGCGGTGGCGGTCGCCGAATATTTCGGTGTTGCGCCTAGCCAAATCAAGGCTGGTTTTGACAAGAGTCGCGCTGTTTTTGGTCGTCAGGAGACCTTCAAGATTGGCGACAAATCATGCACACTTGTTCTCATCAAAAACCCAGTCGGCGCTAGCCAGGCGCTAGAAATGATTAAGCTGGCGGATTATCCTTTTAGCCTTTCGGTCCTGCTCAACGCCAACTACGCAGACGGGATTGACACCAGCTGGATTTGGGATGCTAACTTTGAGGCAATCCTTGACATGGACATCCCTGAGATCAATGCAGGCGGTGTCCGCCACTCGGAAATTGCTCGTCGCCTGCGCGTGACAGGCTACCCAGAGGACAAGATTACCCAGGCGGAGAAACTCGAGGACATCCTGGCCTTGATTGAGCAGCAAGAGACTGAGCATGCCTATATCCTTGCGACCTATACAGCTATGCTGGAATTTCGTGAGCTACTGGCAAGCCGCCACGCTGTTGGAAAGGAGATGCACTAATGACCTACACATCACTCCAATCTCCTGACACTCAGGACTACCGCTTCGAGCTCAATGTAGCCCACCTCTACGGCAACCTCCTCAACACCTACGGCGACAACGGCAATGTCCTCATGATGAAATACGTGGGCGAAAAACTGGGCGCTAAGATGACTTTCGACATCGTCTCAGTCGGCGACGACTTTGATGACGACCACTACGACATGGTCTTCTTTGGCGGCGGTCAGGACTACGAACAGACCATCGTGGCCAAGGACCTACCTGGCAAACGCTCTGCCATTGACCGCTTCATCCAAAAAGACAAAGTCGTGCTGGCTATCTGTGGCGGTTTCCAGCTTTTGGGGCAATACTATGTCCAAGCCAACGGCGTCCGCATCGATGGTATCGGGGTTATGGGGCATTACACCCTCAACCAGGAAAACAACCGCTACATCGGCGATATCAAGATCCACAACGATGAGTTTGACGAGACCTACTACGGCTTTGAAAACCACCAAGGACGGACCTTCCTCTCCGAGGACGAAAAACCGCTGGGTACCGTTGTCTACGGCAACGGCAACAACAAGGAAGACGGCACCGAGGGCGTCCACTACAAGAATGTCTACGGCTCCTACTTCCACGGCCCCATCCTCTCACGCAACGCCAATCTGGCCTATCGCCTCGTCACCACCGCCCTCAAAAACAAATACGGCCAAGATATCCAACTCCCAGCCTACCAAGACATCCTCAGCAAAGAAGTCTCTGAAGAATATGGCGATGTGAAAAGTAAGGCGGAGTTTGGGAAATAATCAAACATACAAAAATGAGTATTCAGTTGAATACTCATTTTTTCTACTTCAAGTTTAGTTCACAGCTATAGTCCCAACTGCTCCAAGATTAACATCTAATGTGTTTCCTAGATTAGACGAATCCTTCCTCTTCTATCTACAAAAAATAGTCTGATTTTTATTGAGTGTCAAGCCCTTCAGTTCTACCAATCCACTTTCGAAATAGTTACTATCCGTTTCTTTTGAAAAAGATACTAATCCTTTTCAAGAAAACGATTTTATGGTAAACTGAAAATTATCAAAAACTTAACACAAAGAAGGTAGCATATGATTGTTGGTGTTCCAAAGGAAATTAAAAACAATGAAAACCGTGTCGGCATCACGCCCGCTGGCGTGCTCAGCTTTGTCCAAGCTGGACATACCGTTTGGGTGGAAAAAGGTGCGGGTATGGGATCTGGATTTGCTGACGCCGAATACGAAGCACAGGGTGCTCTCCTCAAGGAAACTGCCACTGAAACTTGGGCTGCTGACATGGTACTTAAGGTCAAAGAACCACTTGAGTCAGAATACCAATACTTCCGTTCAGGGCTTTTGCTCTTTACTTACCTCCATTTGGCGCCAGCACCAGAATTGACACAGGCTCTCATTGATGGCGATGTGATTGCCATCGGCTATGAGACCGTCGTTGACCATGGCACGCTCCCACTCTTGAACCCCATGAGTGAGGTGGCTGGACGCATGGCAACTCAGCTTGGTGCCCAATTTTTGACCAAAATCGAAGGCGGCTCAGGCATTCTTCTCGGTGGCGTTCCTGGCGTGAAAAAAGGACATGTGGTCATCATCGGTGGCGGAAATGTTGGGGTCAATGCTGCGCAGATGGCTGTCGGACTCGGTGCTAACGTAACCATCCTCGACATCAGTCCAAAACGTCTGGCAGAGCTGGACGCTCAATTTGACGGTAAAGTCCAAACTCTCATGTCCAACCCGCTCAATATCGCTGAAAGTGTCAAGGATGCCGACCTCCTGATTGGTGCTGTTCTCATTCCAGGTGCACGCGCACCAAAACTAGTCACTAAGGAAATGGTTACTACCATGAAAGCTGGTTCTGTCATCATCGATGTTGCCGTTGACCAAGGCGGTATTGTTGAAACTGCTGACCGTGTGACGACCCACGACGCACCGACTTACGTGGTTGATGGCGTGGTGCACTACGCCGTTGCCAACATGCCTGGTGCTGTTGCTCGCACCTCAACCCTTGCTTTAACTAATGCAACACTGCCTTATGCCCTTGAGTTGGCTAACAAAGGCGCTGACCAAGCGATTGCGGAAAGCACAGCCTTGCGTACGGGTCTCAATATCTACCGTGGGCAAGTGACTAACCAAGCTGTCGCAGACTCACTCGGCTTAACTTATAGTAATATCTAATATAAAATAACCTGATAAAATTTCGTCAGGTTATTTTTCTGGTTTATAAATCACATGAATATCAGCATTTTCTTCTTGAAAATGATTCATTTGCTCGACGAATGCAGTATTATTTTTAGAAGAGTACAAATATCTCAATATCGAATCCTCTTTATCAAAAATGTTCCATAAATCATTTCTGGGTAATATTTGAATTAAAATGTATGGGGATAATGGATAGTAAATAATCGAATCACTTCTCCCTACACCATTATTACGATAACCAATATTTCTACCTATAGTGTTATACATTATCTAACTCTACTCCATATAATGGCTCTATGTTCGTTGCAAAATACTTTTCCCAATATTTCCTATCATCTTTTACAGTAACGTCATAATAATTTTTCCTAGATGCAATATTAGTAATACTGTCTTCAAAAAATTTATTTTTTCCTTTTAATCTAACATTAATTCGAATAGATTTGCGTTTGCCTGTGCTTTTTACTCCAAATCGTTTCAAATAAGCTTGTGGAACAATATGGTGATTTGTATATGATTTTGCCATCCCTACCCCACCTGCTCACTCAACTCTTCCCACTCCTCCATGAGCGACATCTGCTCTTCTTGGATAGTATCGAGTTGATTTTGCAGGTCCATGAGTTCTGCCGTGTCGTTGGTGATGGTCATGGCTGCTGTGATTTGGGCTTCTTGGGCTTCAATGGTTTCGAGTTGTTCTTCAATCTCGGCGATGCGGCGGCGGATTTTGCGTTCTTCTTTTTGGTTGGCCTTTTGGGTCTGGTAGTCGGTTGCGCCAGCTGATGGGGAAATTACTGTGACATTAGCCTCTTCTGCCGCTAGTCTTGCTAACTCATCAAGCTCTGCCTTTTTCTCCAAGTAATAATCGTAATCGCCCAGATAAAGGGTGGAGCCAGTTTCTGAAATTTCCAGAACCTTAGTGGCCACGCGGTTGATAAAATAGCGGTCGTGGCTGACAAAGAGCAGGGTGCCGTCAAAGTCAATCAGAGCATTTTCCAGTACTTCCTTACTATCAATATCCAAGTGGTTGGTGGGCTCGTCCAGAATCAGGAAGTTATTGTTTTCCATGGAGAGCTTGGCAAGTAGCAATCGGGCTTTCTCTCCACCAGATAGCATGGAGACGGACTTTTTGACATCGTCGCCAGAGAAGATAAAAGCTCCCAGGCGATTTCTAATCTCCACTTCTGGCGTGGTCGGGAAGGCGTTCCAGAGCTCATCCAGCACGGTATTGGTGTGGGTCAGAGCTGACTGAGTCTGATCGTAGTAGCCGACTTCTACGTTAGCGCCGTAGGTCGAACTACCAGCGATAAAAGGAATTTTCCCTACGATAGACTTGATAAAGGTGGTCTTGCCGATACCGTTAGGCCCCACGATAGCGATGGCATCCAATTTTTTGACATCTAGGGAAATGGGCTGCGCTAGAATCTCACCGTCGTAGCCGATGGCTGTGTCCGTCACGGTCAAAACGACATTTCCTGAGACCTTGTCCGCATGGAAGGTCATATTAGCTGACTTCTGCCCAGCGGTCGGCTTGTCCAATCGTTCCATTTTTTCCAATTGTTTGCGGCGAGCCTGAGCCCGTTTGGTGGTGGAAGCACGGACGATATTACGTTGGACAAAATCTTCTAGTTTGGCAATTTCCTTGGCTTGCTTTTCGAAATTTTTCTCCTCAGTAGCCAATTTTTCAGCTTTAAGGTCTACAAATTTGGAATAATTGCCAACGTAGCGGTCCAGACTGTGTGGATTGAGGTCAAGCGTGATGGTAGCTACTTTATCAAGGAAATAACGATCGTGGCTGACGATAATAAGAGCCCCTTGATAGTTGACCAGATAATTTTCCAGCCAAGCGATGGTTTCAATATCTAAGTGGTTGGTGGGTTCGTCCAGTACCAAAAGTTCTGGTTTTTCCAAGAGCATTTTTGCAAGAGCTAGGCGTGTGTTTTGACCGCCTGAGAGCTCAGAGATTTTCATGTCCCACATGGTCTGGTCAAATTTAAAGCCGTTGAGAATGGCACGGATGTCCGACTCGTAGGTAAAGCCACCCCGCTGTCTAAAATCTTCGGACAAACGGTCATAATCGCTCATGATCTTATCGAGGTCACCGCCTGTCAGCTCTGCCATTTTCAACTCCATCGAACGCAGTTTCTGCTCATCAGTACGCAAATCATCAAATACATGTAACATCTCGTCGTAGATGGTATTGCTGGACTCAAAGCGACTATCCTGCGCCAGATAAGAGAGACTGAGGTCACGCTTGGTGTTGATCTCGCCTGATGTCGGCGCTTCTTCGCCCACTAAAATCTTGAGTAGAGTAGACTTGCCAGCACCGTTGCGACCAACTAGGGCAATGCGGTCACGCTCGTCAACCTGAATGTTAATATTATCGAAAAGAACGTCGCCTGAAAAGGAACGCTCAATCTTGTTTCCGCTTAAAATAATCATAGGATTATTATAGCAGAATTTCATCATTTTTTCTCTCTGACAAAAGAAAAGCACCTGCCTAGATGCTTCTCTGATTTATTTAGCTTAACCGCTCTTCTTTGACATAGTGTATCGGCAGCATTTCTAAGAAAATTTCGATTTGCTTTTCCCAATAATACCAGTCGTGAGTACCCAGGCTATGTTGGTAATCCAATTCTAGTCCAGCTGACTTCAATTTTTTTATAGTGCGATTATTAGCAGCATAGAGGTAATCTCCTTCGCCACACCATGCATAAAATTTAGTTTGCCCGTCAAACTGTTGAGCGCTTGTAGTTAAGGCGTGTGATCGGAAATTCTCTATCACCAATTCCCCAAAAATCCCCTGCCAATAGGTGGTGTCTCCAGAGACTAAGCTTGTAAAATCTTCCTCTGAGACCAAGGCACCTGAAAAGGAGCCAGCCCAGCTGTACTGATTTGACTCCAGAGCCAGTTTAAAAGCTCCATATCCACCCATGGAAAGACCCGCAATAAAGGTCTTTTCTCGTTTTTTCGTCATATTTGGAAAAAATCGACGCATGACCTGTGGCAATTCAGTCGCAATGGCATCATAGTAACGCAGGCCTGAAGCCGTATTGGTATACCAGCCATTGTCACAGTTTGGCATGATAATGATGAGATTGGTATGACGGACCAGGCGCTCCAGATTGGTCCGACCTGTCCAAGAATTTTCATTTCCATTCATTCCGTGAAGGAGATAGAGGACAGGGATATCTGTGTCTGCCACTTCTTCAGCTGTTATCTCACTCGCATCAGGATAGATGACGGTTGTCTGGCGATATTGTTGCAAGCTTTCTGAGTTGTACTCGATGTGCATGACTGCCATAAATTTCTCCTTTTGAAAAACTGGTTGGGAAACCCCAACCAGAATATACCATTATTTCACTTCCATGATAACTGGTAAGATAGATGGACGACGTTTGGTCTGGTCGTAGAGGTATTTGGATAAATCATCACGGACCGTTGACTTGAGCTCACCCCAGTCAAAATTATCTCTGGTGAAATATTTCTCCACACTCGCATTGACCAATTCAGAAGCCTCACGCAGGATATCACGGCTCTTCTTGACGTAGACGAAGCCACGGGTATGCACACGCGCTTTAGAAATAATACGTTTTTCTTTGCGATTGACCGTAATAGCCACGATAAAGATACCATCCTCAGACAAGATGCGACGGTCGCGAAGGACAATATTGCCTACATCGCCCATGGTGTTTCCATCAATCATGACGTCCCCAGCAGGTACCGTCCCGTTATGGACAAATTCACCCTTCTCATAAGCCATGACATCACCGCGCTTGACGATATGGATATTTTCAGGGAAGAAGCCAATCTCCAAAGCAGCCTTGGCGTGGGCATCCAGCTGACGATACTCGCCTTGGACTGGGAAAAGGTATTTCGGACGGAGAATATTGAGCATCAGCTGCAAATCACGCGCATTGCCGTGTCCTGAGACACGGAGATTATCCGTTACAGACTTGACGATACCGCCAGCCTGATAAACCATATTTTCAACCTTCGCCACAACAGCCTCTTTTGAAACAGTCGGCGTTGTCACGATATAGACCAAATCGCCATCTTTTATTTCCACATAACGGTGACGGCCGATAGACATTTTGCGTAGACCATTGAGTGGCTCACCCATCCGACCTGTCTCTAGGATAATCAGTTCATGGTCTTCAAATTTAGTCATTTCTTTTGGCTTAATCAGGAGTTTTTCAGAGACCAAGCGCAGCTTTTTCAGCTTGATGGCAGTGCGGACGATATTTTCCACATCGTGGCCTGTCAGGACAATCCGACGACCTGTTTCTTCCGCTGCATCAAAAATCTGCTGGATACGGACAATATTGCTGGCTACTGCCGCCACAATGACCCGACCGGGCCAGTCTTCAATCGTATTGAGAATCTCTTCAGACTCTTCGTGCATGCTGGCAACCTGCACTTGACTATCAGCATTAGCAGAATCTGACAGAAGCGCTAGCACTCCCTCGCGACCAATCTCTGACAATCGTACAAAATCAGTTCTATAATAGCGGTCAGCCGCTTGGTCAAACTTGAAGTCACCCGTGTAAACAATATTGCCTTCATCGGTCTTAACCACAATTCCCAAACTTTCTGGAATGGAGTGAGTTGTCTCAAAAAAGGAAATCACTGCTACCCCAAAATCAATCTCCGTATCAGCGTTAATCACATGGAAATCGTTGAATTTCTTAGTCGCATTGTTACCTTTGACGGCCAATTTTGCCAACTCAATAGTCAAGTGCGAACCAAAAACTGGCACCTTTACTTTTTCCAGTAAGTAGGGCAGAGCTCCTACAGCATCTGCGTGTCCGTGGGTCAGAAAGACACCCGCAACACGATTTTTATTTTCTTCCAAATAGTCAAAGTTTGGCACGATAACATCGACACCCAGCTGTTCATTTTCTGGGTATTTGAGACCGGCATCGAGCACGAAGATAGTCTCATTCACCTCAGCGATGTAGAGATTTTTACCATTTTCTCGCACACCACCCAAAGCAATAATTTTTATATCACTCATAATGTTCCTTTCAAAAGATAATTTTCTTACCAACGGTCCTTGCTCCAGATGGCTGGTCAACAAGTCGAATTACAGCTCGCAGAATTTCTGCATATCCACTTCATTATACTATTTTTTGTCATATAATACAAAAACGCCACACACAGTGGCGTTCGTTTTACTCAAAAAACTGATAATAGTCTTCTAAGTTCATTTGTTGCTTCTCATCATGCGGCACGTCTTTGACGATTTGTCCGTCTTTCATGACAATCAGACGATTGCCATACTTAAGGGCATCCTCCATATGATGGGTAATCATCAGCGCTGTTAGCTTTTCTGACGCGATCAACTCATCTGTCAGATTCATTAAAGAGACACTGGTTTTTGGATCAAGAGCTGCCGTATGCTCATCCAGCAAGAGCAGGTCTGGCCGCTTGACAGTTGCCATGAGAAGGCTGAGCGCCTGGCGTTGTCCACCCGATAAGAGTTCGACTGGCGTGTCGATATGCTTTTCTAGACCATTACCAATTTTGGGCAAAAGGCTAGCAAATTCATCCATGTACTGGGGAAGGCGACGCGGAACGAGGCCACGACTTTCACCACGGTATTTAGAGATGAGAAGATTTTCAGCTACGGTCATTCGAGGTGCGGTTCCCATCTTTGGATCTTGGAAAACTCGTGATAAGAATTTCGCTCTTTTTTCCGCAGGCCAATTAGTGACATCTTGTCCCATGATATGAACGGAACCACTCGTCAAGGGCAAGGTGCCCGCAATGACATTGAAAAGTGTTGATTTCCCAGCACCATTCCCTCCAAGAATCGTAATAAAATCCTGGTCGTAGATGGTCAAATTGACATGATCAAGAATACATTTTTCTTCATCCAGCCCATTATTCACGACTTTCGTCGCATCTTTTAACTCAATAATCGCTCTCATTTAGTCAATTTCACTCCTTTCAAGATTTTATCCTTGAGGACTGGTACCATCAGGCAGGCTGCTAGGATGACAGCAGACAGGATGCGGAGATAGCTAGTATTAAATCCAAGCGCAATGACACCCAAAATCAAGAATTGGTAGAAAATAGCTCCAACAACAATGGTAATCAAACGTTCCAGCATGGTCAGGTTGGTAAATATGACTTCTCCAATGATAAGACTGGCCAGTCCAACAACGATGACCCCGATACCTCGTGACACATCCGCATACCCTTCTTGCTGGGCAATGAGAGCTCCTGCCAAGGCAATCACGCCATTCGATAGAACGAGTCCCATCAACTCCATTCGGCTAGTATTGATCCCAAAGCTACGCGCCATGTCTTTGTTGTCACCTGTGGCGATATAAGCCTGACCTAATCTGGTATACAGGAAGAAAATCATTGCCGCAATGACTAGGACAACTGCTAATAGACCAATCAAGAATTCATTTAACTGATTAGAAAAAGGTAGCAGGTCCTGGATAACCGTCGTGTTGAGCAAGCCCAGATTGGCCCGCCCCATAATGAACAACATGATAGAGTGACAAGATGTCATGACCAAAATTCCAGCTAAAATCGTCGGTATTTTCCCCTTAGTATACAAAAGCCCTGTGATAAAACCTGCAACGCAACCAGCCAAAACTGCAAGTCCAGTCGCCAGCAAGGGGTGTACTCCATTTGTCAGCAAGGTTACAGCAACTGCTCCGCCCAGCGGAAAGGAGCCTTCAGTCGTCATATCTGGAAAATTCAAAATCCGAAAGGTCATAAAGATTCCCAGACTCAAGACCGCCCAGAGCAAGCCTTGCGAAATCGTTGAAATAATCATCATTTCTCCTCAATATGTAGTAGAATCATTATATCAAAAAATGGGAATGGAATGAAGTCCAGTCTGACTGGCACTCCCACCAACTCCCATTTATGGGCCATTATTCAGCAGAATTAATCACCTGGCTCGCTTTTTCCAATACAGAATCTGGAATGGTCAAGCCCAATTGTTCCGCTACAGTTTGGTTAACAACAACAGTACCCTCATTATAAACTTCGACTGGAGTTGTTGCTGGATCGGCACCTTCCAAAATTTCTGCTGCCATTTTTCCTGTTGCAACACCCAATTCGTATTGACTTAGAGTGACAGAAGCAATCCCGCCACCTTCTACCATGTCTTCAACGCTGGTGTAGATTGGAGTATTTGTTTTGTTAGCTGTTGAGACAACCGTTGAGAAAGCTGAGGCAATCGTATTATCCACTGGGGTAAAGATGATGTCTTCTTTAGCCGTCATCACTTCTACAGTTGAGGCAATTTCATTTGAAGATGGGACAGAATATTCGGTAACAGTATAGCCCGCAGCTTCTGCTGCTTCTTTGAAGGCAGCCACTTGAGTTGGTGAATTGTCTTCGTTTGAGGAATAAAGGACCCCGATATTTTTAGCATCTGGTGTGATTTCTTGGATGAGCTCCACTGTATCTTCGACTGGCGTTTGGTCAGAGACACCAGTAATATTTCCGCCAGGATTGTCCAAATCAGTCAAAAGATTTGCTCCAACTGGATCTGTAACAGCACCCATGACGATAGGGATTTCACTTGTGGCATTAGCCAGACCCTGAGCAGCAGGTGTCGCAATCCCAATCAGGACATCATTGCCGTTAGAAACCAAGGTGTTGGACATAGTTTGGACCTGTGACTGGTCACCTTCAGCATTCATGAAATCAATCTCAAGATTTACATCTTCTTCATAACCTGCTTCTTTCAACCCAGCCACAATCCCACGGTAGATTTCATCCAGCGAATCGTGCGTCACATATTGCAAGACGCCGACTTTGACCGTCTTGGTTTCAGATTCAGTTGAAGTTGATTCAGTGTCTTGATTCTGAGTCAGGGCGTTAATTCCAAATGCTGCGACGACAACTGCTGCCAAAGCAGCCAATACGATGATTAAGCGTTTGTTTTTCATGATTTTTCTCCTCTTATATTTTTATTGATTTTAAACTTTATTCTGTCTTATGCCAAGCTCCGCCATCGTCTAGTCATAGGTACCTCCAAAAGTAAAAAGCCCCCGCACAGGAAAACCCTGTGCGAGGGCGTCAATGACACGGTGCCACCTCACTTAGAAAGGGTCTGTCTAGAATTCCCCCTTCTCTCTCATCTCCTCTAACAAGGAGTTGCACGGTAAGGTGTGCCTACCGAATGGTCATTGTTTTCCATTCATTATAAACCTCAGCCCATTTCACACACATCCGCTACTGACTCGCAATCACCGTCAGCTCCCTGAAAACTTTTGTCTGCTACTTTTCTGATTGAGTACATTATACGCTTTCAGTTTTTCTTTGTCAACCTATTTTTTAAATTTTTTGAAAATTTAGTCTAAGGTGGACAGGCGACCTGACTGTTAGAAAATGGTATAATAATCAGACACACTGCAAGAATAGAGGAACACCATGTCATTCGACGGATTTTTTTTACACCATATGACAGCTGAATTATCTGACCAATTGGTCGGTGGCCGCATTCAGAAAATCAACCAGCCTTTTGAACAGGAATTGGTCCTGGGTATCCGCAGTAATCGGAAGAATCAAAAACTCTTAATTTCTGCGCACTCAGTCTTCGGCCGCATTCAGCTGACCGAGACCGAATTCGCCAATCCAAAGGTGCCAAATACCTTTACCATGATTCTGCGCAAGTACCTGCAGGGGGCTGTCATCGAGTCTATCCAGCAGCTGGACAATGACCGGATTTTGGAAATCGCCGTATCCAATAAGGATGAAATCGGTGACCAGATTCAGGCGACGCTGATTGTCGAAATCATGGGCAAGCATAGTAATATCATTTTGGTGGACAAGTCCGAACATCGCATTATTGAAGCCATCAAGCATGTGGGCTTTTCACAAAATTCCTATCGGACCATCCTGCCTGGCTCTGCTTATGTCCGCCCACCGCAGACAGATGCTGCCAATCCTTTTACCATTGTTGATGAAAAACTCTTTGAAATCCTCAGTACACAGGAACTAACTGCTAAGAATTTGCAAGGCCTCTTTCAAGGTCTAGGACGAGATACGGCAACTGAGTTAGCAAGCCGGTTGACCACTGATAAACTGAAAAACTTTCGCCACTTCTTTTCTCAAGCCGTTCGACCAAGCTTGACGGAAAAGTCTTTTTCAGCAGTTGCTTTCGCTGACAGTCGAGGGGAATTTGAGAACTTGTCAGCTCTTCTGGATATCTTTTACCAAGACAAGGCAGAGCGGGACCGCGTTTCCCAGCAGGCCAACGAATTGATTCGCCGTGTAACGAGCGAATTGGAAAAGAATAAAAAGAAACTGGTCAAGCAAGAAGAAGAATTGCTAGCGACGGAAAATGCGGAAGAATTTCGCCAAAAAGGGGAACTCTTGACCACCTATCTTCATCAGGTGCCCAATGACCAAAACGCTGTCACACTTGACAACTACTACACCAATGAACCTCTGGAGATTGCACTAGAGGTTGCCCTGACGCCTAGCCAGAATGCTCAGCGTTATTTCAAAAAATACCAGAAGTTAAAAGAAGCAGTCAAACACTTGACCAACTTGATTGAGGAGACCAAGGATACAATTCGCTATCTGGAGAGTGTCGAGACTATGTTGGGTCAGGCAAGTCTGTCTGAAATCGACGAAATCCGTGAGGAATTGATTGAGACCGGCTATCTCAAGCGACGTCACCGGGAGAAACAAGCTAAACGCCAGAAACCTGAACGGTATCTAGCTAGCGATGGCAAGACCATCATCCTAGTCGGGAAAAACAACCTGCAAAATGACGAACTGTCCTTCAAGATAGCTAAGAAAGGGGAACTCTGGTTTCACGCCAAGGACATCCCAGGCAGTCACGTCATCATCACGGATAATCTGAACCCGACTGATGAAGTTAAGACAGATGCTGCTGAGCTAGCTGCCTACTTTTCTAAGGCACGTCATTCAAATTTGGTTCAAGTCGACATGGTTGAAGCTAAAAAACTCCACAAACCAACTGGTGGCAAACCTGGTTTTGTTACCTACCGAGGCCAGAAAACCCTGCGTGTCACCCCAGAAGAAGATAAAATTAAATCCATGAAACGTTAAGTTTCATGGATTTTTTTAAAAACGGCTTGACACCAGTCTATCCATTTTGTCTGATAATCCTGCTCAGACAAGACTCGATTTTCTAAGTCAACAATGGACCAGATGTCTTGTTCTTCCGCAGTTTTAACGCAATATTCATAAGCAGACCAGTTCAGGTCATCTTCATCCCAGACTACAGGAATTTCTCGCCATCCAGCTTGATAGGCTAAAAACGCCCTCGTATGCCCATCTGTGAAAAACAGCCGTTTACCAACTCTTTTTATCGGCAGAGGCTGAAATAATTCTGGTTGTTCTGGATGAAACCAAGCTTTCACTTGTTCGATTTTACTTGCAGAGAGATAGAGTTGACTTGGTTGAATCTGTAAAATAGCTAGCTTCATTTCATTCGGACTTATTGATGTCATCCCGCACTTCCTTTGCGTTAAATTTAGCAAAGAGGTACTGGCGATCTTGGACTGGGAAGCGTTGGTCCAGCTGGTCTACAGCTCCCACTTCCACCACACCTTCTGTGATGATGTAGTCCATCACGTGACCGCCAAAGGTCAAGTCATCCGAGATGAAATGCAGGTGATAACCAGCTACCGATACTCCATGAAAAATCTCTGGTGTCCAGATACCGACAATCGTCCCAGAAATATTTTCTACCGTGTATTCTGGTTGATGGGTCGCGACTTCCGCAAATTTTTTGTCTGAGGTGGAGCGTGGTATCATCCGCACGTGCATTTTAGCAAAATGTCCCTTGATTTTAATCGAGCGAAAGAGATTTTCCCCATCGTAATAGGACTCAATCCGTGTTTGCAGTTCCTGTTCATTCATTTCAAATCGTTGACGGAAAATGACCTCGGCCTGATGAAAAATCACCGCTGCGTAGGGCACTGTGATATCCTTGTCTAGTTCGATGACTTCTGGCTTCTCGCCAGAACCTTTAGCCTGGTAGGCCTTGCCGTCTAGGACAATCAATTCTCCATCGATAGAATCCAGTGTTCCTACTCCCAAATCTCCGTGCTCCAAAAGCTCACCAACTGTCAGCGAACCACCGTAGAGCCCTGCCATGAGGGCACCCAAGGTATTGTACTGAAATAATTTATTTGCTTCCATCATTCTTCTTCCAAAAATTCCTGCATGGCCACATCATCTGGGACCAGTGCCACATATTTTTCGGCCATGGCACGTGCCTTATCTCCGTAGCCGTATTCTCGCAAGAGGTAGGCGTATTCCTGTAAAAACTCAGGATTGCCTGCTAAGTCAGCTTCTAGGGCCTCATAAGCCTCAAAGGACGCATCGTCTTCCAACTCACGGTAGGCCTTAGCAATATTCCACTTGGCCAACACACTATCTAGCTCCTCGCTATCCAAGGCGACTGCTTCCTCGTATCGTTCTTCTTCTAGGTACAAATTGGTCAAGCGCAGAGTCACTTCATTGAGGTCTTCGGCCACTTCCTTGGCCTCTAGAAGATAGTTTTCAGCCAGTTTACTGTCGTGATTTTCATAGGCGTACTGTGAAGCCAAGAGTAAGAGCTGGTCGTCATAAGCATTTTTTGACAGACCTTTTTCTGCCATCTCCAGCGCCTCAGCTAGCTTGTGCTCGGCATGGAGTGACTGGGAATAGACAAATTCATAGCCCTCAAAATCGGGGTTAATGGTCGCAAGTTGCTTGAAGTAGAGATTGGCCTTTTGGTATTCCTCTTGGTCATAGAGCAAGATAGCTAACTCATATACTGTCTGATCATCGTATTCCAATTCAACAGCCTTTTCCAGATATTCGATAGCCGCTTCAAATTTCCCCAGACTGGCATAGGCAATCCCAATCCGCTGATAGGTCGAAACTCCTGTCAGTTCCATCATCTCACGATTATCCAGACTAGCATAGTGCTGGATGGCTTCCTGAAACTCTCCCAGCTCCATCTCTAGCTCAGCTAGGCCAAATGCGATAATAGGCTCATCCGAAATCTCAGCAGCTTCCAGCATTTTTTCATGTGCTACATCTGTCAAACCTTCTGACTGATAGAGGTCAGCTTTGACCACCAAGGCCTCCAAATAATAGGGACTATTGGGACCAATTTCCTCCACATGAAGAAAAGCTTCTTCAGCATCGCCATCTTCATTGGCGATACGGGCGAGATTGAGATGCAATTCTGGGTAAGAATTAGCTAGTTTCAGATAAATTTCCTTAGCCTGCGGGAAAAATCCGATTGTTTCTAGGTAGGCTGCTAAGTCCAGCAAGACTTCCGCCTCATCCTGCTCCAAAGCGCGTTTAAAATATTTATTTGCCCGTACTAAGTCCTGCTGGTCTAGCGACACCAACATTTTTTCACTATTATTCATTGACTATATCACTTTCTAAAACGTCATCTTCATCTGTAAAAAGGCTGCTATTTTTCTTGTACCATTTGAAGAGAGCGGTCACGATAACCTTGATGGAAGCATAAATCGGAATCCCGAGAAGCACGCCCCAAATCCCGTACATCTGACCTGCTGTCAACAGGACAAAGAGGATGGTGACGGGATGGATATTGAGTGAACTACCGATAATCAATGGTGTTACGAATCGGCCTTCGATGGTCTGCTCAATCACAAAGACAATCAACACCTTCACCAGCATAAAGGGACCTGCAACAATCCCTAATATAACGGCTGGAATCATCGCCAAAAAAGATCCAAGGTAGGGAATCAAATTGAGAAAACCAGCCAGGATGCCCAAAGTTACAGCGTAATTGAGACCGATAATCGAAAACATGACAGAGAACATGAAAGCGACAATAACTGCAACTGTCACTTGCCCTCTCACATAATTTGCCAACTGACTATTAACGTCCGTCATGACCGTCCCAATCGGCTCCCGCCACTTGTTTGGCAAAAAATTCGTCATATAGCCTTTGAGATTTTTCCCATCTCGAAGCAGGTAAAAGAGGATAAAGGGCATGATAAGGATTGCCACCACAATCTGTGAAGCAGTCGAAATGAAATTTCCTGCCCAATCAACTGCACTAGAGGAGAGATTTTGCATGTATTTCACAATTTGCTCATTGATTTGGTCAATGTATTCTAACACAGTTGGCCGAATGCTGGACAGGCGGTCATCTTGTAGCAGCTGATTTAACACACTTTCTACTTGACGAACATAGCGAGGCGCATTAGTCGCGATAGAGGAAATCTGATTTTGAATGCTTGGAATGGCAACGGCCACACCCCAAATCAGCAAAATCGCAATGATGACAAAAAGGATAGTAATCGCGACTGTCCGAGATACCTTGTATCGCTCCAAAAGGTCAACGATTGGATTTAAAATATAGAAGAGCAGTCCCGTCAAAATCATCGGTAGGGCAACAATTTCGATAAAAGAAATGACTGGTGTGAAAATAAAACTAACCTTCGTGAATAGAAAGAGAGCTAAAAAGGCCAGGCACAAGACCAGCAAAAAACTAACGATTTGATTATCAATAAACCATTTGAAAAGCCATGAATTGGCGATGTTTCGTTTTTGTTTTCCCATCATTCACCTCGTCTTGTTATTTGTTCTATTGTAGCACGTTTTTTAGATTTTTTGAAACTATGACCATCACATTTGCAAACCTTTTCAAGCTTTTTATGCTATAATAAAATCAATAAAACGATAAGGAAGTGAACTATGACAATTTATTTTGGTAGCTACACAAAAAGAGCTTCAGAAGGGATTTATACAGCGGACTTTGATGCCTCAACTGGCCAATTGACCAATCGCAAGCTCTTTGCAACAGAGGGAAATCCAACCTACTTGGCTTTTTCAGAAACTGGCACTGTCTACAGCGTGTCTGCTCAAGGCAGTCAAGGTGGTATCGCAGCTTATACTGCTGACGGCCAGCTCATCAATCGCGTCCTCGCAGAAGGTGCTCCCCACTGCTACGTCTCAGTTGATGACAAGCGTGGTCTGGTCTACGCAGCAAATTACCACAAGGGACAAGTCCTCAGCTACAAGATGGATACGAAAGGTGCCCTTACATTGGCAGATTGTATCACTCATACTGGGTCTGGCCCGCACGAAAATCAAGCTTCTGCCCATGTCCATTTTGCTGACTTGACGCCAGATAACTATCTAGTCACTTGCGACTTGGGAACAGACCAGATCGTCACCTACGATGTGGCGCCAGATGGCAAATTAACCGAGCTAGACAGCTATCAAGCCACAGCTGGGGCTGGTCCTCGACATTTGGTCTTCCATCCCACTGCTAAGATTGCTTATTTGATGTGCGAACTCAACTCTACAATTGAGGTTCTCATCTATGACGGTAGAGGTGACTTTGAGCTCATGCAGACGATTTCTACCTTACCAGCCGACCACACTGGCTTCAATGGCACTGCTGCTATTCGGATTTCAGCGGATGGACAATTTGTCTACGGTTCCAATCGTGGTCATGATTCTATCGCTGTCTACAAGACCTTGGGAGATGCTAGCTTAGAATTGGTTGAAATTGTACCGACACACGGCAAGACGCCTCGTGATTTTGCCTTAGTGGCTGATGACCAATATATCATCGTGGCCCATCAAGACAGTGATAATGTGACGATTTTTGAACGCTCTGCGACTACTGGCCGTTTAACCGAACTTTCATCCGACTTTGTCGCTCCAGAAGCAGTCTGCGTTGCTGTTCAAAAATAATTTCCCTAAAATATAAAAATAATACAAAGGAGTTCCATCATGAACGCAAACGAAATTTTCGACAAAGTAAAAGACCTGATCACAAGTGGCAACTTGGATGAGGCAAAGCAATTCATCGAAGACAACAAAGACGATTTGGGCGAATACTGGGACAAAGCCCAGACCCTTCTTGAAGGCAATGAAGCCGTTGGGGACATCCTTGACAAAGTAAAAGGATTCTTTGGTAAATAAAATCTGTAATTAATACGAGTTAAAAAGGTTGAGAAAAGCCAATTTTTTCTGATGACTTAGCTATCATTAGAATTGCTGTTTTCTTCACGGGCTCTTATCTAGAAAGTAGGTTCCTATGAATCATTCATTTCAAGCATTCAAAGACACTCTATCGCCAGAAAGTCTAAAAGAAATTTACGACGAAACGAAGATTGAGATTGCAGACGACCATGCTGAAGGCACAGAAGCTTTCACTGCTGCTCTGGCCAGCCAAATGGCCATCAATCTCCTCGAAAAGTACCATCGTTGGTTGGATAAGTACGATAGTCAGGATGAAAAATAAAAACGCTCCATAAGGAGCTTCAGACCGAAGACAAACTAAAAATTACGTTAGCAAATTGGCTTTAGTTTGTGGGTGTATATTGATAATATTTTTAAACAATTATCACATCGAAACCCATCCGCGATACGTCCGCCGTGATAAAAACCGCATAAACAAGACGTTTATGCGGTTCGGAAACTTTGAGACCCAGACTCAAAGTTTAGGCTTGGAATTCTGAAAGAAGTCGCTGCCGTCCGTTATCACTTAAGGAAGTATCAATATCAGACTTTGTCTACAACCTTACGCTCCGTAAGGAGCTTTTTATTTACAGAAAACACTTGAAAATTCTTGTCATAGGAGTAAACTAGAAGCAAGAGAAAGAAGGTCTCAATGAAATACTACGTTCAACTCATGATTATCTTGCTATTTTCCCTTGTCGGTGAAATCGTTAGAACCACCTTCCACCTACCAGTCCCGGGCTTCATTATTGGGCTTTTATTGCTCTTTTTGGCTTTGCAATTTAAAATCATTCGCCTGCATCACATCCATGATGTAGGACAATTTCTTTTGGCCAATATGACCATCCTCTTTCTCCCTGCAGCTGTAGGTGCAGCTGTAGGGATTATGGAGCGCTATAGCCAAATTGCGCCAAATATCATTCCTATCCTTCTCATTACACTCGGCGCGCTAGTCATCAATATCGTTATTATCGCGATTGTGGTCTCGATTGTCAAAAAGCGCTTTGAAGGTGACTATATGGAGGTAAAAAAATGACCACTATTACTTCAAATCCCATGTTTGGTTTGACTCTTTCAATCCTGGCCTACCTGCTTGGCATGCTCATTTATAGACGATTTGCAAATCCGTTGACAACACCGCTACTGCTTGCGACTATCTTTATCATCATCTTTCTCCTTGCTACTGGAATTTCTTATAAAGATTATTATATCGGTGGTTCCTATCTCGATACGCTGATCGTCCCATCGACGGTAGCTTTAGCAATTCCACTCTACAAAACCTTTCACTTGATGAAACACCACTTTCGAAGTATTTTATTAGGAATCAGTATTTCCACCATTGTTAACACCGTGTACACAGCACTTATCGCAAAAATATTTGGCATGGACTATTTTTTAGCCATCTCCCTCTTTCCAAAATCAGTTACGACTCCCATGGCCATTGGCATTACGGAGAAGATGGGAGGAATCGCCACCATTACCATAGTCTTTGTCATCATTACAGGAATTCTGACCAGTGCAATCGGCCCCGTCATCCTTAAATGGATGAAGATTGAAGATCCAGTTGCCATTGGTCTTGCCCTTGGAGGAACAGGACACGCAGTTGGTACGGGTGCTGCCATGAAATACGGACAAGTCTCTGGTGCCATGGCGGGCCTTGCTATCGTAATTACAGGAATTATGTACGTAATCGTTAGCCCAATCATTGCAAATCTGATATTGAGTTAAAATTTATAAAAGACAAAAGAAAAAGCTTGGAATTCCAAGCTTTTTCTGGTAATCTCGTCAGCTTAAGGTAAGCAAACAGATTAAATTATTTTTTCAAGTTATAGAATGATTTGAGACCACGGTATTCTGCAACTTCACCAAGTTGGTCTTCGATGCGAAGCAATTGGTTGTATTTAGCAATACGGTCAGTACGTGACAATGAACCAGTCTTGATTTGGCCAGCGTTTGTTGCAACAGCGATGTCAGCGATTGTTGAATCTTCTGTTTCACCTGAACGGTGTGATACAACGGCAGTGTAGCCAGCTTCTTTGGCCATTTCGATAGCATCGAATGTTTCAGTCAATGTACCGATTTGGTTTACTTTGATAAGGATAGAGTTAGCTGCATTTTCTTCGATACCACGCGCAAGGTATTCAGTGTTGGTTACGAAGAAGTCGTCACCAACCAATTGAACCTTGTCGCCAAGGCGTTCAGTGAGGGCTTTCCAACCATCCCAGTCGTTTTCGTCCATACCATCTTCGATAGTGATAATTGGATATTTGTTAACCAATTCTTCAAGGTAAGCGATTTGTTCTTCAGCAGTACGAACTGCAGCGCCTTCGCCTTCGAATTTAGTATAGTCGTAGACTTTGCGTTCTTTGTCGTAGAATTCTGATGATGCACAGTCAAAACCGATGAAGACATCTTTACCTGATACATAACCAGCAGCTTCGATTGCAGCAATAATAGTTTCTACACCGTCTTCAGTTCCTTCGAACTTAGGAGCGAAACCACCTTCGTCACCAACAGCTGTTTCCAAACCACGAGCTTTAAGGATTTTCTTCAAGTTGTGGAAGATTTCAGCACCCCAACGAAGAGCTTCTTTGAATGATGGAGCACCAGCAGGTACGATCATGAATTCTTGGAAAGCAATAGGAGCGTCAGAGTGAGATCCACCGTTGATGATGTTCATCATTGGAGTTGGCAATACTTTGGTGTTGAATCCGCCAAGGTAAGTGTACAGTGGCACTTCAAGGTAGTCTGCAGCTGCACGCGCAACGGCGATAGACACACCAAGGATTGCGTTCGCACCCAATTTACCTTTGTTTGGAGTACCGTCAAGAGCGATCATCGCACGGTCGATAGCTTGTTGGTCGCGGACATCATAACCGATGATTTCATCAGCGATTACATTGTTTACGTTGTCAACAGCTTTTTGTGTACCAAGACCAAGGTAACGAGATTTGTCGCCATCGCGGAGTTCTACTGCTTCGTGTTCACCAGTAGATGCTCCTGAAGGAACCATACCACGTCCGAA
>CAUTON010000005.1:0-37824 GCA_963539895.1 uncultured Streptococcus sp.
CCAAGTTTTTCTGAGTTACTTGAAAAGTCTAACTTAATTTGACAATTTAGGATTTGAAAAGAATCAGTCAAAATTCTTGCAGAAAAGGTCTTTTTTATTTATAATGGTTATAAATAAGAGAAAGAAGGTTTTGTCATGAAAGTAAAAATGTATCAATCAGCAGCAGAAGTTGCAAGCTTTGCTCGTCAGCCTCAGCAAGACAAATTGACCAATACAAAAGCAATCCTTAATCAAGCTGTGGCAGATTTATCAGTAGCCCACTCTATTTTGCATCAGGTTCATTGGTATATGCGGGGGGCTGGCTTCATGGTCTGGCATCCTAAGATGGATGAGTATATGGCGGAGCTCGATGGCTATCTGGATGAGATGAGCGAGCGCCTGATTACCTTGGGTGGTGCTCCCTATTCTACTTTGAAGGAATTTAGCGAGAACAGCGAGCTTGTCGAATTGCCTGGAGACTACAGCCTGTCGCTGGAAGAGCAGCTGGCGCGCGTGGTGGCAGTCTACCGTCACTTGGATACTCTCTTTACAAAAGGTTTTGAAGTATCCGACCAAGAAGGCGATAGCGTGACCAACGATATTTTCAATGTAGCTAAAGCCAGCATCGAAAAAACAATCTGGATGCTCCAAGCAGAATTGGGGGAAGCGCCAGGCTTATAAGAATGGATAGAAGGAGTCTGGGACAAAAGTGTTTTCCAGACTCAATTTTTTGTATATTCAATTTGATAGTCGCAGTGGTTGACTGGGCTCTAATATGCTGATAAATCAGCTGTTACAGCCCGAGTCAACTGTGCGGGGGTGAGACGACAAAATCGGATTTCTACGAAATCACCGATTTTTGTCCCACTCCCTTTTTATCTACTGTGAAATCCATCTTGAAAAATAGAGAAAAATTTGCTAAAATTTTCCTATGAATAGTCTCTATGATGTGCAACAATTGCTCAAACGTTTTGGGCTTGTGGTCTATATGGGCAAGCGTCTGTATGATATCGAAATGATGAAGATTGAACTGCAGCAGCTCTATGAAGCGGGCGTCTTGGACCGAATGGATTACATAGCAGCTGAGCTGGTTTTACGGCGGGAGCATGCACGAGAGTTGGAGTATATGAAGGAAAAAGGAGAAAATGAATGACAACTTTATACGTTACACTAGCGATTGTTCTCGCTTTAGCAGCTTGGATAGGCTTTAACTATTGGCGCCTGCGCCGCGCAGCAACCCTTTTGGAAAATGAAGAATTTGCTGCGAAAATTCACGGCGGTCAGTTGATTGATTTGCGGGATCCAGCAGAATTTCGTCGCAAACATATCCTTGGTGCTCGTAACATTCCTTATGAGCAGTTGAAGCAAAGTTTAGGTGCTATTCGCAAGGACAAGCCAGTCCTCATCTATGAAAATGACCGTGGTCAACGAGTGACCCCAGCCGCTCTCCTCTTGAAAAAAGAAGGTTACCAAGAGATTTACATTCTCAGCTACGGCCTGAATGATTGGAATGGGAAAGTAAAAACCAACTGAATGACTTTATGCCAGACGGTTTCAGCGGTCTGGCATTATTTTTGATATAATAGCATCTATGAGAATTGTTTCTGGAAATTATGGCGGTCGTCCGCTGAAGACTTTGGCAGGAAAAACGACACGCCCGACTTCTGATAAGGTGCGTGGCGCCATCTTTAACATGATTGGTCCCTACTTTGAAGGCGGTCGAGTCTTGGACCTTTTTGCAGGAAGTGGTGGCTTATCGATTGAGGCGGTGTCGCGCGGTATGTCCAGCGCAGTCCTCGTCGAGCGTGACCACAGGGCCCAAGCTATCATCAAGGAAAATGTCGCCATGACCAAAGAGTCGGCCAAGTTTCGCCTGATGGAGATGGATGCTGACCGAGCCTTGGAGCAACTAGAGGGCACCTTTGCCCTAGTTTTTCTGGATCCGCCCTATGCCAAGGAAGAAATCATCCGTCACGTGACAACACTTTGTGAAAAGCAGCTCCTGAGTGACGATGTCATGGTGGTCTGTGAGACAGATGTGGCGGTCGACTTGCCAGAAGAAATCGCGGAGCTGGGCATTTGGAAGCAGAAGACTTACGGCATCAGCAAGATTACAGTCTACATCCGCTAGGAGGGTACGCACATGAAGAAAATTGGCTTGTTTACAGGCTCTTTTGACCCCATCACTAAGGGGCATCTGGATTTGATTGAGCGGGCTGCTGGCCTGTTTGACCATCTCTATGTCGGTCTCTTTTTTAATCATGCAAAATCTGGTCTGCTCAGCCTAGATGAGCGGCGTGCCATTCTGGAGGAGATTTTTGCCCAGTCGGACAAGATAGAGGTCTTGGTCTCGACTGATCAGCTAGTGGTCGATGTGGCGCGTGCGCATGGGCTGACTCATCTTGTGCGAGGTTTGCGCAATGGTCAAGATTTGGAGTACGAAGCCAGTTTTGACTTCTACAATCGCGCGCTAGCTCCCGAAATCGAAACCGTCTACCTCCTAGCCAAACCTGAGTTTAAGTTCGTTTCCTCTAGTCAGGTGCGAGAATTGATTCATTTTGACCAAGATATTGAGCAGTATGTCCCTAAAGAAGTGATAAAGGTAGTAAAAAAACATGAAAAATCTCAAAAAAAATAGAAAACTAGTCCTCATTCTTAGCATCATTTCGCTAACGATCATGATGTGGCTGGCCTTTCTCTTTCCCCTACCCTACTATATTGAATCCCCAGGTGGAGCATCAGATATTCGTCAAGTTTTAACGGTTAATGGGGAAACAGACGGAGCTGATGGTTCGTACAATTTTGTCTATGTGCAGGTGCGACAGGCGACAGCGGTCCAACTGGCGCTTGCCTACTTCAATGACCATATGGACATCTATACCGAAGAAGAGATGACTGGTGGGTCTAGTAATGCCGACTACATCCGCATCAATCAGTTTTATATGGAAACTTCGCAAAATCTAGCCAAGTATAATGCCTTATCACTGGCTGGTGAGGATGTGAGTATGGATTTCTTGGGCGTGTATGTCTTGGCAGTGACGGACGATTCCACTTTTAAGGGAGTTTTGAATATCGCTGATACGGTCACCAGTGTCAATGGGGAGACCTTTGAAAGTTCTGCGGATTTAATTGATTATGTAGGCTCGCTCGAGTTGGGTAGTGATGTCACAGTCGGCTATACGAGCAATGACCAAGAATTGACAGCCGATGGCACCATTATCAAATTGTCAAACGGAAAAAATGGGATTGGAATCAGCTTGGTCGATCATACAGAGGTAGAAACCGATGTGCCGATTGAGTTTTACACTGACAATATTGGCGGACCAAGTGCGGGTCTCATGTTTACTTTAGCCATCTACACGCAGCTGGCAGACCCTGATTTGCGAAATGGACTCGACATCGCAGGTACTGGCACGATTGAAGAGGACGGTTCCGTTGGGGATATCGGCGGCGTGGACAAGAAGGTGATTTCCGCTGCACAAGCTGGCGCAACGATTTTCTTTGCCCCAAATAATCCAGTCGATGAGGCTGTTTTAGAAGAAAACCCAGATGCCCTCAGCAACTACGACGAAGCTGTCAAAACGGTTGAAGAAGAGGGACTTGACATCACCGTCGTACCCGTTACTACCGTCCAAGATGCAATTGATTACCTGGAAGGGTTAAGAGAGGAATAAAATAAGAAACTCCGTCACAATGTAGCGGAGTTTCTTTGATGTGCTTATAAGCTAAAAGGTTGAGTCCTTAGAAATAAGAAAGTTGAAGGCTAGGTCCTGCCGATTTATCTCTCTCACTTCCAAAATTCGTCAAAGACGGTAATAGGCAGATGGCGTTTGTGGGCCGTTTTTTTCCACCAGTTTTCGATGATTTCTTGGGCCTGGGCTGAGATAGTCTTACCCTCTAGGTAGTCATCAATGTCATTGTAGGTGACACCCAGTGCTACCTCGTCAGCCAGACCTGGTCGGTCTTCTTCTAGGTCTGCGATAGGGACCTTCTCGTAGAGGGCAGGCTCAGCACCGAGTGCGGCTAGCAGCTGTTTACCTTGGCGTTTATTGAGGCGGTAAAGGGGAAGAATATCGGCCCCGCCGTCTCCAAACTTGGTGAAAAAACCAGTAATATTTTCCGAAGCATGGTCGGTCCCGATGACGGCGCCGGCTTTTTCACCCGCGATAGCATACTGGGCAATCATCCGCATGCGGGCCTTGCTGTTGCCTTTGTTGAAATCAGAGAGAGTAAAGCCATTTTCTGCGACTGCGGCTGCCATGGCATCTGTGCTAGCCTTGATATTGATAACGAGACTCTGGTCTGGTTGGATAAAGGCCAGAGCCTTTTGGGCATCGGATTCATCAGCTTGGACGCCGTAAGGCAGACGAATAGCATAGAACTGGTAAGCATCATCGCCTGTCTCAGCCCGTATTTCCTTGATGGCCAGCTGGGCTAATCGACCCGCCAAGGTTGAATCCTGTCCACCCGAGATGCCTAGCACGTAGGACTTGAGGAAGGGATGTTTTTTTAGATAGTCTTTCAAAAAATCAATAGAACGGCGGATTTCAGCTTGAGGGTCAATGGTGGGCTGGACGCCTAATTCTTTTATAATTTGTTCTTGTAAGGTCATATGGTCTCCTTATAGACTTTTTGACAGGGTTTCTTTACGCACCTTGTCAATCAAGTTCATCTTATGATCCCAAACATCTTGTGCCAAATCGACAGGGTATTCTTGCGGATTGAGGACGCGCTTGTACTCATCCCAGAGCTTGTCAAATTGTGCTGTCGCGTAGTCTTGAATATCTTGGAGACTTGGCAGTTCATAGACGCGCTGACCGTTTTCAAAGATTGGGGTTAGCAGTGGGACAGCATCGAAGTTAGACACAGTTTTATTGATGTAGGTGTAGGTCGGGTGGAACATATGGATTTCGCTCATCGTGGACACATCTGTATTGGCAAAAGTGATGTAATCCCCTTCAGACTTGCCTTTTTCACGTGAAGTGATGCGCCAGACTTGCTTTTTCCCTGGCGTGGAGACCTTTTCAGCGTTGGAAGATAGCTTGATGGTGTCTTGCATTACGCCATTTTTATCAGCGATGGAGACAATTTTGTAGACGGCGCCGAGGGCGGGTTGGTCATAGGCGGTAATCAGCTTGGTTCCTACTCCCCAGACATCAATCTTGGCTTTTTGCATCTTCAGGTTGAGGATGGTATTTTCATCAAGATCGTTTGAGGCATAAATTTTGGCATCGGTAAAGCCAGCATCGTCCAGCTGTTGGCGCACTTTTTTGGAAATAAAGGCTATATCTCCAGAGTCAATGCGGACACCCAAGAAATTAATTTGATCACCTAACTCACGCGCCACCTTGATAGCGGCAGGAACGCCGAGCTTGAGTGTATCGTAGGTATCCACTAGGAAAACACAATCTTTGTGAGTTGCAGCGTAGGCTTTGAAGGCATCATAGTCATTGCCAAAGGTCTGCACCAGAGAATGCGCGTGAGTCCCTGATACAGGAATCCCAAAGATCTTACCCGCTCGGACATTGGAAGTTGCACCAGCGCCGCCGATAAAGGCTGCTCGAGTCCCCCAGATGGCTGCATCCATCTCTTGCGCCCGACGGCTGCCAAATTCTAAAAGGGGCTCATCTTCGATGACAGTCTTGATCCGCCGCGCTTTGGTGGCAATCAGCGTCTGATAGTTGACGATGTTGAGGATGGCTGTCTCCACTAGCTGGCATTGAGCAAGTGGTCCTTCGATTTGCAGGATGGGCTCGTTGGCAAAAACGAGGTCCCCTTCCTTAGCAGATTTCACCGATAGGGTCAATTTGAGCTCTTTTAAATAGTTTAAAAAGTCAGCTGGGTAACCTTGATCAGCCAGATAAGCCAAATCTGTCTCTGAGAATTTGAAATCTTCCAAGTAGCGGACAACCCGCTCCAAACCTGCAAAGACCGCATAGCCATTTTCAAAAGGTAATTTGCGGAAATAAACTTCAAATACGGCATGCTTGTTGTGGATATTTTGTTGGTAATACACCTGCATCATATTGATCTGGTAGAGATCGGTATGCAGGGTCAGACTATCATCTTTGTACATGGGACTCCTCCTTATATGCTTACCATTATAGCACAAAATAGCACAAAAAAAGGCAACCGCCTGTGCTTTGTGCCTATTTACACAAAGTTTTACTCAGAAAATCACAAATCCAGTTTTAGACTGACTAGACTGGCTGATTTCCAAGTAAAGGCAGGGCCTTGTTTTATAGAAGGAATTGTCCTAAAAATCCGACAAAGAGAAAAGGGATAAAAGGGATTGATTGTTGTTTCTTGCCGAAAAATAGGATGTAGCAAATGCCAAGGATGCTTGCAATCTGTACCACCCAGGCCAATTGCCCCAAATCAAGGAGCAAGGACAGGCTGGCCAGATAGAGAAAGTCTCCCGAACCAATTTTTTCAGAAAATTTTTCCGCCAGATAGGCCAATAAAAGGAGTATCAAAAAAAGTAGGTTGAGCCGTGTGACTAGTAGAATAATAAAGGTCAAGGCACCCCAGACAAGAAAAGGATAGGCCTTATGCTTGCAATCATAAATCGCTAAAATCAGGCTAGTCCAACCCAAAATTGCCATCGGAAAGCTAATCCAATCATGGGCAATAGCGAGAACCAGATAGGCGGACAAGAGCTCTAGACAAGCGTACCAACGAGGAATCGGCGCCTGACAATAGCGACATCTAAAGCCCAAAAAGAACTGAGATAAGATAGGAACTAAGTCCCAGGCCTTGAGCTTGTGATGACAGTGATTGCAATGACTAGCAGGAAAAATGAGAGAAGAGTGGGGGAAACGATCGATGAGGACTCCCAAAAAGGAGCCTATACTTGCACCGAGACAAGCTAACAAAATATCCTTCATACTTATTTATTCGGAGAAGGATTTGAAAAATGGTTTTTAAAAAAAACTTTTTAATATATAATTTTTTTATATAAAAATTCTTGACATATCCACAAGAGGGTGGTATCCTTAATGTGTAAAATATTTATATATAAAATTTTGACACAAAAAGAAAGAGGTGATTGGATGCATTTTCCAACATCAGCCACCTTGATTGAGTTTCTGATTCTGTCCATTGTGGAGCAACAAGATTCCTATGGATATGAGATCAGCCAGACTGTTAAGCTAGTGGCCAACATCAAAGAGTCGTCCCTTTATCCCATTTTAAAAAAATTGGGACAAGAAAACTATCTGACTTCCTATAGTCAGGAGCATCAGGGGCGCAAGCGCAAATACTATGCCATTACCGCTGAGGGGCAGGCCCAGCTGGTCTATCTCAGAGACCAATGGCAGCTCTATAAGGATACAGTAGACGGGATTATCGAAGGGAGATTACGACATGACAAGGCATGAATACTTAGAACAATTGGACCGTTACCTGCGGAAATTGCCGAAAGCAGATTACGAAGAAGCTATGGACTACTTTACAGAATATTTCGATGAGGCTGGGGTCGAGAATGAAGCAGCTGTCATGGCTGAACTGGGCACGCCTAAAGAAGCAGCTCATGATATCCTCAGCCAACTCTTGGATAAAAAGATGGAGGCACCCATCACTAGTCCAAAGAGTCAGCTCAACCTAGCTTGGGTGGCCCTTCTCGGCCTCTTTGCAGCGCCGATTGCCCTACCTGTGGCCCTAGTAGTTATCGCGCTGGGCTTTGCTGGACTGGTGACCCTTCTCGCCCTACTCTTTAGTGTGGTGGTAGTGGGTGTAAGCTTTGTCGCTGCGGGGGTCTATCTGGTGTTCGATGGACTGGCCCTCATCGGGACCAGCCTAGCTGGGACAGTCTTTGGCGTGGGAGTCGGCCTTGCCTTTGTCGGGCTGTCGCTTCTCACCGCCTTCCTAGGCTTTGAAGCCATCTCGTTTCTCGTCAAAGCCCTCGTCAAAGGCGTGACGCGATTGATACAAAAAGGAGCAAAATCATGAAAACATGGAAGAAAATCGTTTTAGGAAGCGCAGCTGGTCTGACAGTTGCAGGTCTGCTTTTGACAGGTATTGGCTATGTGACAGGAGGCGCTACCGCGATCCAAGCACAGGCTGAAGAAGAAAAAAATCAAATTTTCACGACAGAAGAGTTGCCTGATTTTAACAAAATTGTCCTAAAAAACAAATCGGAATTCGGTCAAACGGCTACAGCTGGCTACAGCATCAGAATCAAGACAACGACAGATGATGCACCGTCCATCCAGTTCGACTCCAATCAAAAAAGAAATGTGAATTATGCTGTCGAAAATGGTGTGCTGACGATTGAGACTGAGAATCGAACGCATGGATCAGATGTCACGGTAAATTTCTTTAGCGTCAGCGATCTAATCAGTCTAGTCCAGACTGGCGAATTTAATGAGGACAATTACGGTGAAATCGTCATTTCCATTCCCGAGGGGACACCGCTCCAGCAGCTAAGCGGGAACATTAGTGTTGGCGATATCGTGCTAGATGGCATTACGCTCAACCAGATTGATTTAGAAGCCAATGTTGGGGATATTGATTTGTACCAAACCACTATCAAAAAAGGAAATATCCAGTTGGATGCAGGGGACATCTACACCGAGAATGCTACTCTTTCCAACCTGACGACAAGTCTATCAGCTGGGGATGTAGACATTGAGTCAGGGACCCTCGACTCAACAAGTTTTGAGTTGGAATTTGGGGACTTTTCCGCCTATGGTGTCACTTACCTGGGTGAAAATGACTTGGCCCTATCCATGGGAGATGTGGATATTGAGCTGGATAATTATGACCTCGCTGTAACAACGGACAATGATCTGGGAGACACTGATGTGACTGACGAACTAGACAATACTAGTAAGAATATCCTCTCCATCACAGCGGATACAGCAGATATTGTGGTGCAGTAGTTCAAAACATCAAATTATCTCGGTAGCGTGCAGGAATCATCTTTTTCTCTTTGAATAAAAGCCATTTCTACAAAAATAGAAAAGTTTGACAAAAATTTGGAGGTGTGTGATGAAAACTTTTGTACGAGCATTTATAATGACTGTTACTTACTTTTTACCCCTTTTTCTCCTCTCAACAGTTGTATCGGGTGAGACAGTTACGAGTTACTTGCTTGCAGGGGTACTGACGGTGCTAGCCTATCTAGGACTGGTCTGGCTTTATCTGACATTTTGGGATAAAAAACCATGGTCAGTCATGAAATTACGGGTAGACCATCAGGCTATCAAAGGCTTTGTCCTAGCAGCTTCTTGGACTGTTATAATTGTCGTAGCTAGTTGTGTAGGCGCTATTTTTCTAGGCGATGTGGACAAGTCAGCAGCTAGCTGGTCAGTTGCTAACCTTGTGAAAGCTTTTGTATCGGCTTTTTTGATTCAAGGCTTTCCTGAAGAATTAGTCTTTCGGGGCTATATTTTTCAGACCCTTCATCTCAAGCCCGCCCATAAGATGCTGGCGTCAGCTGCTTTATTTGCGGCAATCCATCTAGTACATCTTACATCAGGATGGGGATTTGGGCTCTTAACGACGGCTATGGCATTTTCCTTCGGTCTATTTGCAGCGATTCTACGTGATCGCTATCAGACGACTTGGGCAGCAGTGGCTGTGCATGGAGGAATTCACATGACTCGGAAAATGTTTGAATTGGCTGGCTATGGGTTTGGGAATTCTCATTTTATGCTAGCGGGAGCAGGCTTCTTGTTGTGCTCCATCTATTTACTCTGGCGGTGGTATCGTCCAGTGGCGGATGTCTAGTCGTTTAAAGGTTTTTCTCTTAAAAAAGGGTAAAACAGTTTCAACTTTTCAATCAATTGATGATAAGAAAAAAGCTTAAAGTCAACGTCTTCTAATGTGACTTTAAGCTTTTTATCTGTTTTAATGATGATGGGAGTGCCCGTGATGGTTTTTCTTGACAGGTTTGATGTTGCAGTGTTCTTGGTGTTCGTTGAGCGAGGATTCGCAGTCGATGGTGGCACTGGTAATGTTGTAGTTGGCGAGCACCTTACGCAGGTTGGTCTTGACCGTGTGAATCTGGCTGTCAGGAGCGAGGCAGACATGGAGAATCGCCTCGTGTTGCACGCCATCAATAGACCAGACGGAGAGCTGATAAATCTGGTGGACACCAGGGAGGTTGGTCAACTCTGTCTTCAGACTCTCTAGGTCAATCTCTTCTGGCACGCCTTCCAGCAGGAGGATAATATTGTGCCAAAACTTAGGCAAAGCCTGAGAGAGGATGAAAGCCGAGATGAGGAGAGACAGCAGGGGGTCGAGGAAGAACCAGTCAGTGAAGTGGAGGACGATGGAGACCACGATGACAGCGACCCAGCCTAGGATGTCTTCGAGAAAATGCAGACTTAGAATAGCTTCATTACGAGTCTGACCATTGCGGACGACAAGACTTGCTAGGACATTGACGATGATGGCAGCAATCCCCAGCACCAGCATGCCTTGGTAGTTGACAGGCTGAGGGTTAAAGAGTTTAGGGATATTTTCGATAAACATGAAAATCGAGCCCGTAATCAAGATAGTAGAGGTGATAATGGCTCCAAGCAGGCTAAAACGTTTGTAACCTAGAGAAAAGTGACTGTCCGCTTGCCTGTAAGAAATTCTTTCTAGAAAGGCAGAAAGTCCGATGGCTAGCGCATCGCCCGCATCGTGGATGGCATCTGCAAGAATGGCGCTAGAACCAAAGATAAGCCCAAAGATGATTTCAATGATGGAAAAAATGGCATTGAGCAAAAAGGCGATGAGAGTCGAAGTTTTCGAGTTCATGAGGGACTCCTTTCTAGGCGAGCAATTTTTCTAAGGAAGGTAAAGAGGAGAATAAAGCTGCGCAGGGCCAAATCAATCCCGATGGAAATCCAAACCCCAGCAATCCCCCAGCCCAGTTGTTGACCAAGGAGGTAGACACCGACCACACGCACTCCCCACATGCCAAAGAGAGTAGAGATGAGAGGCGGCTTGGTATCGCCAGCCCCCTGAAGCGCTGAAGGCAAAATCAGGCTGCAGGCAAGGACAGGTTGGTTGATAGCTACGATGCGTAGAGCCATGATGACCTGCCTTGCAGCCTCGCTATCCGTCGTAAACCAGCTAGTAAAAATTGGTGCAGCGAACCAAAGGATGATGCCTAGGCAGGACATAATGCCCATCCCTATCCAGAGAGACAAAGTGGTATAGCGGCGGGCTTTGCCGTAATTTCCTCCCCGAAGGACATGCCGACCAGCACACTGACAGCAGCTGCCAAGCCGTAGGCGGGCATATAAGTAAAGGCCTCAATATTACCAGCGATGGTGTGAGCAGCTAAGGTCTTCTCCCCAATAGCTACAATCAACGAAAAGTAGAGAACTTGCCCAAAGCGCATGGCAAAGCGCTCAAGAGTAGCAGGAACAGCCAGATTTATCATAGCAGTATAGCTAGACGGATGCAGGTCATTCTTTTGAATGGCAACTTGACTGGCTTGGAATTTCTGAAAGAGAAGGATTGCACCAATTAAGCGAGACAGGACAGTCCCTATAGCCGTCCCCAAGATGCCCAGAGCGGGAATGGGACCTAGCCCGAAAATCAAGATGGCATCGATGACGATATTGAGCAGATTGACCAGAAGCCCGACCATGAGAGGAGTTTTAGTTTCTCCCGTGGCCCGAATCATGGCCGACAAGACGGTCGTGTAGCCAAGGAGAATAACACCGCCTCCGACCCAACTGAAAAAGGTTATGGCAGCTGTCAGATTTTCCTCGCTGGCCCCGACAAGGACTAAAAGATTTTTTCCAAAAAGGAGAGAAAGAATCCCTAAGATTAGTCCAATTACCGTTGTCACAACCAGGCTTTGAAAAGCATAAGTACGGGCTTCTGCTATGCTTTTTTGTCCAATTTTCTGGGCAATGAGCGTCGTCGCCGCAATGCCAAAGGCGATAAAAATAGCCTGATAAATGTTTAAGATGGTGTTGGCAAGACCGACGGCTGTCACAGCCGCCAGCCCGATTTTAGCAATCATCCAGCTGTCAATAAAAGAAACCAAAGTCTGGAGAATATTGTCCAGCGTAGCTGGGATAGCTAGATTTGCGATACGTTTGATATCCGTCATTCTGTCTCTTTCTTTGTCCTTCTTTTCCAAATGGTGTATAATATAACGAACACCCTGTTTTGTATTATTATCCCGCAAAACAACTAGAAAGGCTAGACACAAAATGGAAGAGATGTCTTTTTCTGAACATTTTGTCTAATTTGTCTATGGATCGACGTATTACCAAAACCAAGCGGGCCATCTATCAGGCCTTTGTCCAACTTCTCAATGAAAATGGCTACGAGGCCATGACCGTACAGGATATCATCGACCGAGCAGACGTCGGTCGCTCGACCTTTTATGCCCACTATGAGAGTAAAGAAATGCTCCTAGACGAACTCTGCCAGGAGCTCTTTCACCATATCTTCCGCGAGCATCCTGAAGCGACTGGCATCGAGGGCATCGTCCAGCACATCATGCAGCATTTCGAGGAAAATGAAGACAAGGTGGCCAGTCTCCTCTTGTCCAATAACCCTATGTTCCTCCGTCAGTTGGAGCACGAGATTTCCCATCATATCTACCCCCTTCTGTGGGAAGAATACCTGATTGGCAAGCGGGATTTACCCCAGGATTTCCTGGAGAATTTCGTTGTCACTAGCCTGATTGAGACCGTGACCTGGTGGCTCCACCAACGCAAGCGCCCCTCTGCCCAAGACATCACCCACTATTACCTACGAATACTGAAATGAAACGTTACAATACCTTAAACGATTATTATCGAAAACTTTTTGGAGAAAAAATATTTAAGTTGCCTATCGATGCAGGATTCGATTGTCCCAATCGGGATGGTACAGTAGCTAAGGGAGGTTGTACCTTCTGCACCGTATCAGGGTCTGGTGATGCCATCGTGGCGCCAGAAGCGCCAATCCGTGAGCAGTTTTACCACGAGATTGACTTCATGCACCGCAAGTGGCCAGATGTCAACAAATACCTTGTCTATTTCCAAAATTACACCAATACTCATGACTCTGTCGAGGTCATTCGTGAGCGCTACGAGCAGGCTATCAATGAGCCAGGAGTCGTCGGCATCAACATCGGGACCAGGCCAGACTGCCTGCCAGATGAGACCCTGGACTACCTAGCTGAGCTGACCGAGCGCATGCATGTGACGCTGGAGCTGGGTCTTCAGACCACTTATGAGGCGACGTCTGTGCTCATTAACCGTGCCCATAGCTACGAGCTTTATGTGGAGACGGTCAAGAGGGTGCGAGAACTGGCGCCCAAGGTTGAAATCGTGGCCCACCTCATCAACGGTCTGCCGGGAGAGACCCACGAGATGATGCTGGAAAATGTCCGCCGCTGCGTGACGGACAACGACATCCACGGCATCAAACTCCACCTGCTCCACCTCATGACCAATACCCGCATGCAGCGCGACTACCACGAAGGCCGCCTCCAGCTCCTCAGCCAAGAGGAATATGTCAACATCATCTGCGACCAGCTGGAAATCATCCCAGAGCACATGGTTATCCACCGCATCACAGGCGATGCTCCCCGTGACATGCTGATAGGCCCCATGTGGAGCCTTAACAAATGGGAAGTCCTCAATGCCATCGATAAGGAGATGGAGAGACGAGGGAGTGTGCAGGGGTGTAAGTGTTAAGGGAGTTTCAATTTGCTACTACAAAGAGAAAAGTAATGAATTGAAAAGACTGAAAATCAAAGGAGATGGTATGATTTGGGTATATTTAGGCCTTAGTTTATTAACGATTGTTTTGGTGTCATGTTTATGGTTGTGGTATCGTCATGAAGCTAAGCGAGAAAAAGCAGATACAGAAATTATTGGAGAAGTTGTTGACTATAAATATAATAAAAGTGGCATGTTTCCTAAAGTAGAATATGAAGTAGATGGGAAGACCTACCGTCGTGTATTGGAATATGATATGTTAATCACAATATCCACTCCATTTGACTCACCGAAAGCCCAAACTGAGAATGACCCTTTGGATAGAATAATTACTATTCGAAGGAATTCTATATTCTCATTTAGCGGTTTGATGAAACATCATTTCCCACTTGGAACAAAGTTAACCGTTTATTATTGTAAAGACAATCCAAAGCTATCTTATGTTGAACGATATTGTGGGATGAAAGGCTTTGCTTTTCAATCACTATTTTTCGTAGTTTACACCATGTTATTAGTGATGGCTTCTGTATTTTGTGTTGATTTTTATCCAGAATATGAAAACCTCATTTTTTTAATTATATTTCCGCTCGTATTTATAGGGATGGGAATTTATTTTTACAACATCATCTTTCGTCCAATCGTTCGAGCAAAAAGGAGTAAATAACTATGATCCCACGTCCCATCCAACTTTCTCATGATTTTCTGGCAGAAGTCCTGGACAAAGACGCCATCGCCATCGACGCCACCATGGGCAATGGCAATGACACTGCTTTTCTGGCCAAGCTAGCTAAGAAAGTCTATGCGTTTGATGTCCAGGAGCAGGCGCTGGCAAAGACCAGTGAACGCCTGGAGCTAGCAGGGCTAGATAATGCCCAGCTGATTTTAGCGGGGCACGAGCGGGTCGATGACTACGTGTCTGAGTCGGTCCGCGCAGCCATCTTCAATCTGGGCTATCTACCATCGGCTGATAAGTCCCTCATCACAAGGCCTGACACCACCCTTTTGGCCATGGAAAAAATCCTAAATCTCCTGGAAGTGGGCGGGCGGCTTGCCATCATGGTCTACTACGGGCACGAGGGCGGATCCATGGAGAAGAACGCGGTGCTGGACTTTGTGGCGGGACTTGACCAGACGCACTACACCGCCATGCTTTATCAGCCTCTTAACCAGGTCAACACACCACCGTTTCTGGTCATGGTGGAGAAGATAAGCTGACGGTCATTAATTTGACTGTCTTTTCCACGCCAAACGCATGAAGAAAGTCACGCTCTCTGAAAACAAATTTTCATAAATGGCATGGTTTTTAGATCAAAAATTGTGATAAAATTAAGTCGAATTTGAGGAAAAAGTTATGTCAAAATGTAAAAAGCGTGAAAGCATATTGAAAAAATGCATGTAGCTAGAATATGGTTACATGCATTTTCTTCATGCGTACGGCGTGTGTCTTTTCTTTCCCACCTAGCCAATTTCCCAAAATATGGTATAATAGGCTTATTATTCTAAAAATTAGGAGACCATCATGGAAGACCCCGGTAGTCAGAATTTACTTTTTCAATTTCTTTTGCTCATTATCTTGACTTTGCTCAATGCCTTTTTCTCAGCCTCTGAGATGGCGCTGGTGTCGCTTAACCGCGCGCGTGTGGTGCAAAAAGCAGAGGAGGGCGAAAAGAAATTCATCCGACTTCTGACCGTCTTAGAAAACCCCAATAATTTCCTGTCCACCATCCAGGTCGGCATCACCTTTATCAGCCTCTTGCAGGGGGCTAGTTTGTCGGCTTCGCTTGGGGCAGTCATTGCCAGCTGGTTTGGCAACTTCCAGTATGCGGATACCATAGGCTCTATCGTGGCGCTGATTTTCCTGACCTATATTTCCATCGTTTTGGGCGAGCTCTATCCCAAGCGCATAGCCATGAACCTCAAGGAAAATCTGGCTGTTGTCGCAGTGCCGGTTATCATCTTTATAGGGAAGATTGTCAGTCCTTTTGTCTGGTTGCTCTCAGCTTCGACCAATCTCTTGTCCCGTATCACACCCATGAAGTTTGACGACGCGGATGAGCAAATGACGCGTGATGAGATTGAGTACATGCTGACCAACAGTGAGCAGACCTTGGACGCGGATGAAATTGATATGCTGCAGGGGATTTTCTCTCTGGACGAGCTTTTGGCTCGAGAGGTCATGGTGCCACGGACCGATGCCTTTATGATTGACATCGAAGACGACACGCAGGACAATATCCAGGCCATCCTCAAACAAAGTTACTCCCGCATCCCTGTTTACGAAGGGGACAAGGACAAGATTATCGGCATCATCCACACCAAGAGCCTCTTGACAGCAGGCTTTGAGCTGGGCTTTGACAATGTCAAACTCCGCCGCATCATGCAAGAACCCCTCTTTGTACCAGAAACAGTCTTTGTGGACGATTTGCTCAAGGATTTCCGCAATACCCACAACCAAATGGCCATCCTCCTAGATGAGTACGGTGGCGTTGCAGGGCTTGTGACTCTGGAAGACCTTTTGGAAGAAATCGTCGGCGACATTGATGACGAGTCTGACAAGGCGGAAATCTTTGTTCGCGAAATCGCAGACAGTACCTATATCGTCCAGGGCAATATGACCCTCAACGACTTTAACGAACACTTTGAAACCGAGCTAGAGAGTGACGATGTCGATACCATCGCAGGTTACTACCTGGCAGGTGTTGGGACTATTCCCAGTCAGGAAGAAAAAGTTCGCTATGAGGTTGATAGCAAAGAACTGCACTTGGTTCTCATCAATGATAAAGTTAAAAACGGCCGCGTGACCAAGCTGAAGATGCTGGTCAGCCCTCTTGAGGAAATGGAAAGTCCAGAATAGGAGCGTGCTAGAGCTCCTTTTTTCTATGCAATTTTAAGAAAATAAGGTATGATGAAGGAAAGAAAGCAGAAAAGGATTCTCATGAGATATAAATTACGTGACCAACTTTTTTTGATTATGGTAGCAGCCTTGGCCCTTCTAGCAGTGCTCAATTATGACCAATTGATGAGTGGACTCAAGCTGGTTTTTTCCAGTATGACAACGGTTTTAATGGGAGGCGTCATTGCCTTCGTGCTCAATGTCCCAATGAAAAAGCTAGAAAATTTGTTTGCCAAAGTTCCTGTTTTTGACAAGGCCAAACGTCCGCTAGCCATTGCTAGTGTACTGGTCATTTTTGCCCTTATCCTCACAGGGACGGTCATGATTATCATGCCGACATTAACTTCGACTTTGTCACAGTTGGCTCAGGTCATCACGACGGGCATTCCTAAATTGATCACAATTCTAGAAGAACAGGGCCTTCTGTCCGATCAAGTCAGTCAGCAACTGACTAGCTATATTTCTGGCTACACAGGTTGGGGGACCTTATCGACCTATGTGACAAATTTTTTATCCAGTCTCGTGTCCAATGTCGGCGGTATCTTTTCAAACATCATGTCCACAATCTTGTCGCTCTTTATCACTCTCAGTATCCTCAGTAGCAAGGAGCATTTGCAAGCTATGACGCTGAAACTCTTGTATGCTGCCTTTCCTGCCTCTTTTGTCAAAAAGATCAGCTATGTGGGTGAAGTGATTATTGAGACCTATGATCGATTTTTGATGAGCCAGATTATCGAAGCAGTCATCATCGGAGTCTTGATTTGGGGAGGTTACACGCTCTTAGGGATTCCTTACGGAGCTATGTCTGGGATCTTGGCGGGCGTTCTGTCCTTTATCCCTTATTTTGGTCCCTTTACGGCCTGCTTTATCAGCGCTCTATTCGTTTTTGTGCAAAATCCCTGGCAGGCTCTCTTTGCTGTCATCATCTTCCAAGTCTTGCAGCTGATTGAAGGGAATGTCATTTACCCACGTGTTGTGGGGCAATCGGTCGGCTTGCCTACCCTGTTTACCTTGATGGCTGTCATTATCGGCGGCAACTTGTTTGGTCTATTGGGGATGATTTTCTTTACACCAATCTTCGCTGTTATCTACCGCCTGGTCAAAGAATGGACCTATTCTCGTCTGGTGAAAAAGGAGATAGTTGATTCACCTGAACTACCTAGTTCGTAATCCAACAATCGATACAGAAACCTGTGTCGATTTTCTTTTCCTACGACGGACAGGGCTTCTCTTTTACAGCCCAGAGAAAATGTGGTAAAATAGACTGATTAAAAGATTTGAGGTAACCAAATATGACTGTTAAAATCAATACAAAAGACGGCCAAATTGAATTGACAGACGATGTCATTGCCACCGTAGTAGGCGGAGCAACGACTGAAATCTTTGGCGTAGTCGGTATGGCCAGCAAGTCAGCAATCAAGGATAATTTTCAAGCCTTACTCAGAAAAGAAAATTACGCCAAAGGCGTTGTGATCAAAACAACAGAAGAAGGAGCTATCGCTGTAGATGTGTATACCGTGATGAGCTATGGCGTAAAAATTAGTGAAGTTTCTCGCAACATTCAAGAGCGCGTGAAATATAACCTTGAAAATCAATTAGGCATCCATGCAGATACTGTCAATGTCTATATCCAAAATATCAAAGTCGTAGGAGAATAATCGTGACCAATATTACAACTAGTTTATTTCAAGGAATGGTGCAGGCAGCATCGACTCGTCTGAATAAACAAGCCGAATATGTAAACTCACTCAATGTCTTTCCTGTACCAGACGGCGATACAGGGACCAATATGGGCATGACCATCACAAATGGTGCCAAAGAAGTAGCTGACAAACCTGCTTTTACTGTTGGCGAAGCTGCATCAATCTTATCAAAAGGTCTTCTCATGGGAGCACGTGGGAACTCTGGAGTTATCACTTCACAGCTTTTCCGTGGCTTTGGTCAAGCTATCAAAGAAAAAGAAGAGTTGACTGGTAGCGACCTCGCTCACGCTTTCCAAAATGGTGTCGAAGTGGCTTACAAGGCAGTTATGAAGCCAGTTGAAGGCACTATTTTGACCGTTTCCCGCGGTGCGGCAACTGCAGCTCTTAAAAAAGCTGAAGAGACTGACGATGCGGTTGAAGTCATGCGAGCGACTGTCGAAGGTGCAAAACGTGCTCTAGCTAAAACGCCCGACATGCTTCCAGTCCTTAAGGAAGTTGGCGTTGTCGATTCAGGTGGTCAAGGTCTGGTCTATATCTACGAAGGCTTCCTTGCTGCTCTGACAGGTGAGTACATTGCCTCAGACGACTTTGAAGCGACACCTGCCGTCATGACCGAGATGATCAATGCTGAGCATCATAAGTCTGTGGCTGGACATGTAGCGACGGAAGACATCACCTTTGGTTACTGTACGGAAATCATGGTTGCGCTCCGTCAGGGTCCAACCTACGTGAAAGACTTCGACTATGAGGAATTCCGTAACTACTTGAACGATCTCGGAGATTCTCTTTTGGTGGTCAATGATGATGAGATTGTCAAAGTCCATGTCCACACCGAAGACCCGGGTCTCGTTATGCAAGAAGGGCTGAAATACGGCTCTCTTGTCAAAGTCAAAGTGGACAACATGCGCAACCAGCATGAAGCTCAAGTAGAAAAAGAAGAAGCCTACCAAAAACCAGCAGAACAAAAAGAATATGCCATTATTGCAGTGGCTGCTGGTCAAGGATTGACGGATATCTTCAAATCACAAGGTGTGGACTACGTCATCTCTGGTGGCCAAACTATGAACCCATCGACCGAAGACTTCATCAATGCCATTAACCTGGTCAATGCACGGAATGTCATTATCCTTCCGAATAATAAAAATATCTTTATGGCGGCTCGGTCAGCAGCTGAAGTGGCAGAAGTAGCAGTCAAGGTAGTCGAGACGCGTACGATTCCGCAAGGCTTTACTAGTCTCTTAGCCTTCGACCCAAGCCGTGACATCGAGTCTAACTTTGAAGGGATGACAGCCTCACTTGCGGAAGTTAAGTCTGGCAGTGTGACAACAGCTGTTCGCGATACCACTATCGATGGTCTAGAGATTCATGAGAATGACAACCTCGGCATGGTTGATGGTAAAATCGTCGTATCCAATCCAGATATGGTAACTACCTTGCAAGAAACCTTTGCCAAGATGCTGGATGAAGACAGCGAAATTGTCACTATCTATATTGGTGAAGAAGGTGATGAAGAGCTGGCACAAAACCTTGCTCAAGAACTAGAAGATCAGTTTGAAGATATTGAAGTGGAAATCCATACCGGTGACCAACCTGTCTATCCATACCTTTTCAGTGTCGAATAAACCAAAGAAGCTTTCGGGCTTCTTTTTTATAAATTTTTTCAAAAAATAAAGAAAAATAGTTGACAAAAGAAAGCGCTTGCATTATAATAAAGTCATAAAGAGATAGATAAATAAATGAAGAGTTAGGAGGCTTCGACAAGCTCTATCTTAAGACATTTGAAGACTGAGGGGTCTTCCTTTAAAAACAAACGCAACTGTACTTGATTTATGGAGGTAGCGATATGATGGTTCAAAATATCGGTCGCTATAAGAATGGCGACACAGCATAAATACAACAGTAGGCAAATTATGTTACACTGTATTGCAATACAAAATGAATTTTCTTCTTTGCAAATAATCAACACAAAGGTTTAGAATCGAGTTATTTAAAAGAATTTACGTGTGGTTTGGGGTAGTGATTACCTGTAAGGAGGCGTTCTATGGTAGAATTTAATTTAGGACGATACAAAAATGGAGACGATATCTAATCAAATAAAGGTTATGTCGGAACTATTGTAATGTTAATGAAGTGTAGTAACTAGCGAAGCGTCATTCGCTAGAGTCCCAGCGGGAGGTCAGGATTGGCCTTCCGCTTTCTTGTATGATTTACAAAGAAAAAACTTGCACTAACGCTACATATGATTTACAAAGAAAAAACTTGCACTATGCGCAAAAATATAGTAAACTAATATCTTGTGAGCAACCCTCACTTACCTGCGCCAGGAGCGTAGGTCATTAGACCAAAAGGAGGAACTATCAATGGCTAAATACGAAATTCTTTATATTATTCGTCCAAACATTGATGAAGAAGCGAAAAACGCTTTGGTAGCACGTTTTGACTCAATCTTGACAGACAACGGCGCAACTGTTGTTGAATCAAAAGCATGGGAAAAACGTCGTCTTGCATACGAAATCAAAGATTTCCGTGAAGGACTTTACCACATCGTGAACGTTGAGGCAAATGATGCTGTCGCTCTTAACGAGTTTGACCGTTTGTCAAAAATCAACGGCGATATTCTTCGTCATATGATCGTTAAACTTGACGCGTAAGAAGGTACCTTATGATAAATAATGTAGTACTAGTTGGTCGCATGACCCGTGATGCAGAACTTCGTTATACACCTTCCAACCAAGCTGTGGCTACTTTTACTCTTGCTGTCAACCGCACTTTTAAAAATCAAAATGGAGAGCGGGAAGCTGATTTCATCAATGTGGTGATTTGGCGTCAGCAGGCTGAAAATTTGGCTAACTGGGCGAAAAAAGGTGCTTTAATTGGTGTTACAGGTCGTATCCAGACCCGTAACTATGAAAACCAACAAGGGCAACGTGTTTATGTAACAGAAGTTGTTGCAGATTCTTTCCAACTATTGGAAAGTCGTACTGCACGTGAAGGTCAAGGTGGTGGCTACGCAGCTGGGAATTCATTTGGTGGGAATGACTTTGGTTCATCCTACCGTCAATCCTCGCCTGCACAATCAACACCAAACTTCGCTCGAGAAGAATCGAGTCCATTTGGGGCAAGCAATCCAATGGATATCTCTGATGACGATCTTCCATTCTAAGAATGGACCAAACGAATTAATACTATAAAGGAGAAAACACATGGCTCAACAACGTCGTGGCGGATTCAAACGCCGTAAAAAAGTTGATTATATCGCAGCTAACAAAATCGAATATGTTGATTACAAAGATACTGAGCTTCTTAGCCGTTTCATTTCAGAACGTGGTAAAATCTTGCCACGTCGTGTGACTGGAACTTCAGCTAAAAACCAACGTAAAGTAACAACAGCAATCAAACGCGCTCGCGTAATGGCATTGCTTCCATTCGTAAACGAAGATTAGTAAAAAAGAGGTCCAGTTGGCCTCTTTTTCGTAAGCTAAGAAACTAAGAAAGCGGGTGTGTGACATCGTCGGAAAAAGGCAAAACAAAAGCCCTCGTGGGGCTTTTTTGTGCTATTTGTAAAAAGTGATGAAACGTTTATCTGAGTCTGCCTTACACGATTGTTAGTTTGCTTGTGTTGCTTGCATAGCGGTCTTAATATTGAAGCGTTTTTTAAGATAGTAACGAAGTCCAAAGGCTGCTGCTGCGATGATGAGGGTCCCGATTGGTGGAAGGACAGGGTTGATGCTGGTAGGGATGAACACTGTGGCAAAAATTGCAAAAATCCAAACCACTGCAGATGCAGCAAGCGCAATCAAGGCTTTCCAAATGCTTGGACGTTGATTGGTTTGCCCTTCTTGCTTGCGGTAGAGGTAGTGATACATGAGGTATAGGCCGGCACCTGTTCCTGCGCCGAGGACTAAGAGTGACAGGATGCCGTATTGATTGCTAGCGTTGAAGAGTCCAAGAGCACCGCTCACAAATCCAACCAAGGCCAACATCAATAGACTGGAGTCGAGCCACATGAGCCAAGGATTGTCATTTTCTTTTGTTTCGCTGTCTTGAGTAGCGGATTCAGACTGTGCAGCTGCCCAATCTGTTGGTGCGCCGAAGAGGCTACGAGCTGTCAGGCCTTTTTTTTGATTTTCTTGTATAATTGGCAAAATTTCTTCCAAGAGTGCCTTGATTTCCTCGTCTGTCTTACCATCTTTAATCAGCTGGCTAGTGGCGATGTGGATGTATTCTTGATTTTTCTTAGTAAGATTTTCAAGTTGAATTTGTGACATATTTTTCTCCTATTGATTAAAACCAGCGTTTTCTAAAGAAATAGAGAACGACTGTGAGGCTAAGGGCAGATGCGATAAGGATGATATACCAGAAGGCATGCTCTAAACCGTTTAAAGGCATCGTGTTATTTTTGAAGTTCATGCCGTAGGCTGAGAAGATGACGGTTGGAATGTCGAGGGCCATGGTCATCAGAGCCAATGTTTTCATGATGGAGTTCTGGTTGTTGTTGATGATGGAGGCTGTCGTTTCCATCATGGCATTCAAAATGTTTTCATAAATATCTGCCATCTCGATGGCCTGTTGGGTCTCGACCAGTGTATCGTCCAGCAAGTCATCATCTTCTTCATACTTACGTAGCAGGCTGGATGAGGTTGCTAATTTTTTGACAATACGCTCATTTGTCTTGAGGGAAGCCTTGAAATAGACGATTGTCTTTTCCAGCTCCATGAGGGCAATCAGTTCTTCGTTTCGTGTTGCGCCGTGCATGTGACCTTCTAACTCCTCGCTTTTGCGGTCAATGTTGCGCAAGGCGGATAGGTAGAGTTGCGCATTTCGGTACAAGATTTGAAAAACAAAGCGAGTCCGCATGAAGGTGTAGAAATTCCGCAGGCGATTGTGAATAAACTGCTCAAAGAGTGGCAATTTTTCCAGACAAGTGGTGATGATGGCATCATTCGTCAGGATAATCCCCAAGGGAATGGTGATGTAGTAGGTTTTATTGTTGCGTTCTTCAGAAATTGGGACATCGACGATAATCAGCTTGTAGTCATCCTCAACTTCGATACGAGAACGTTCCTCGGCATCAAGCGGTGCCCGCAGGTCGGCGATATCGATGTTGTAGTGCTCTGCAATTTCCATGGATTCACTCTGGGAAGGGTTGACCAAGTTAATCCAAACGCCTGGTTGAAAGTCGTGGATTTCTTCTAAATCTGTCATACTTGAAAGAAATAATTGCTTCAAAATATTACCCTCCTTAGTAGTTATTTCGTTCGTAAAAACGCACCCTTAATTATATCAAATTAAGACCTAAAGGAAAAGTTTTTTCGGGAATTGTGTTATAATTGGTAGAATTTGAAGGAGATTTTCAGTTATTTTGTGTCTGTTGATATCTTAGAAAGGAATTCCACGGAGCAGGTGTAAGGGTAGGAATTGCTCCTTACACCACGCTTGTCCTGAACTGGATAAGCTAGCTCCCTGACTAAGTTTCTCTCAAAGTGGTATGGACTTTTCGAGAAACTGTCAGAACACGGGCTAAAAACCTTGTGAAAAAGACAAATTCTCCCAGAGTGCGTGCACTCTTCGTCGAATTTTCTATTTTCATACGATTTTCTTAATGTCCTTAATATCAAGAAAGGAATTGAACACGCCCTAAAAGCTGTGCGAAAAAGATAACTTTAGCACTCTTCGTTGGATTTCCAATTTTCACGTTGCTTTTTACGGGCTTTGTATCTTAGAAAGGAATTGAGCCAGACTTGGAAAAGTCGGAAAAAAGATAAATCATTCTAGAGCCTTCGTGCTCGTCGTCAGATTTCCTATTTTTCTGTCCTTTTCCGGCCAGTCTCGGCATCTTATATCATGCAAGAAAACATTATCATCCATGGGGCCAGGGCCCATAATTTGAAAAATATCGATGTGACCATTCCGCGGGATAAGCTAGTGGTGATAACGGGGCTGTCTGGGTCTGGGAAGTCATCCTTGGCCTTTGATACTCTTTATGCAGAAGGGCAACGCCGTTATGTGGAGTCGCTGTCTGCTTATGCCCGTATGTTTTTGGGCAATATGGAAAAGTCTGATGTGGATTCGATTGAGGGGCTGAGCCCAGCTATCTCTATCGACCAAAAGACGACCTCTAAAAATCCTCGCTCGACTGTCGGGACTGCCACAGAAATCAATGATTACCTACGTCTACTTTATGCTCGGGTCGGTAAACCCTACTGTATCAATGGACACGGGGAGATCACAGCGTCATCTGTTGAGCAAATTGTCGACGAGGTGCTAGAACTGCCTGAGCGTCAGCGGCTGCAGGTGCTAGCCCCTATGGTCCGTAAGAAAAAAGGGCAGCACAAGGCCATTTTTGAAAAAATCCAAAAAGACGGCTACGTGCGCGTGCGGGTCAATGGAGAAGTCTATGATGTGACGGAAGTGCCTGAGCTGTCAAAAACTAAGCAGCACACGATCGAAATCGTGGTGGACCGAATCGTCATCAAGGATGGCGTCCGTTCGCGCCTCTTCGATTCGGTGGAGGCTGCACTGCGTTTGGCAGACGGCTATGTCCTGATTGATACCATGGACGGTAAGGAGTTGCTCTTTTCTGAGTACTATGCCTGCCCTGTCTGTGGTTTCACTGTACCAGAGTTGGAGCCTCGTCTCTTCTCCTTCAACGCGCCATTTGGTTCGTGTAGTGTCTGCGACGGCTTGGGAATGAAGCTTGAGGTGGACCTGGATTTGGTCATCCCTGACGGGAGCTTGACCTTACGTGAGGGTGCCATTGCCCCATGGAATCCTATCTCATCAAACTACTACCCAGCCATGCTAGAGCAGGCTATGTCCCAGTTTGGGGTTGACTTAGATACTCCGTGGGATGAGCTGTCAGAGGCGGATCGTCAGCTGGTCCTCTATGGCTCAGGTGGTAAGGAATTCCATTTCCATTATGAAAATGATTTTGGTGGTGTGCGGGATATCGATATGCCTTTTGAGGGCGTTGTGTCCAACATCGACCGCCGCTACCATGAGACCAATAGTGACTACACCCGCAATGTGATGCGGACTTATATGAATGAGCTGCCTTGCCATGAGTGTAATGGTTACCGTCTCAATGACCAGGCCTTGGCTGTCAAGGTCGGCGGGGAAAAAGGGCTTCACATTGGCGAGCTTTCTGACCTTTCTATCGCAGACCACCTGGAAGTGGTGGATAAGCTGGAATTATCAGCCAATGAAGCAACCATTGCGACGCCAATTGTCAAGGAAATCAAGGATCGCCTGACCTTCCTCAACAACGTTGGGCTCAACTACCTGACTCTCTCTCGCTCAGCGGGGACCTTGTCAGGTGGGGAGAGTCAGCGGATTCGCCTGGCGACGCAAATTGGCTCCAACCTATCTGGGGTCCTCTATATCCTGGATGAGCCGTCTATCGGTCTTCATCAGCGGGACAATGACCGCCTGATTGACAGTTTGAAAAAGATGCGAGACCTGGGCAATACCTTGATAGTGGTCGAGCATGATGAAGATACCATGATGGCGGCGGACTATCTGATCGATATGGGACCTGGTGCTGGGGACTTCGGTGGCCAAGTCGTGGCAGCGGGGACGCCTAAGCAAGTGGCGAAGAACAAACAGTCCATTACTGGCCAATACCTGTCAGGGAAGAAAGAAATCCCTGTGCCGCTGGAACGTCGAGTGGGCAACGGCCGCTTTATCGAAATCACGGGTGCTAGTCAGAACAACCTCAAAGACCTGACTGTTCGTTTCCCACTCGGGAAATTTATCGCCGTGACCGGCGTATCCGGATCTGGCAAATCTACCCTGGTCAATTCCATTCTGAAAAAGGCCTTGGCCCAACGCATCAATCGCAACTCAGCCAAGCCTGGGAAGTTCAAGACCATTTCAGGTGTGGAGCATGTGGACCGTCTCATCGATATCGACCAAAGCCCGATTGGTCGGACGCCGAGGTCTAACCCTGCCACCTATACGGGTGTGTTTGACGATATTCGCGACCTTTTCGCCAAGACCAACGAGGCCAAAGTGCGTGGCTACAAGAAGGGGCGTTTCTCCTTCAACGTCAAGGGCGGGCGTTGTGAGGCCTGCTCGGGTGATGGGATTATCAAGATTGAGATGCACTTTTTGCCGGACGTCTACGTGCCGTGTGAAGTCTGCCACGGGACCCGCTACAACTCAGAGACTCTCGAGGTTCATTACAAGGAAAAAAATATTGCCCAAATCTTGGACATGACGGTCAACGACGCGGTCGAGTTCTTTAAGCATATCCCTAAGATTGAGCGCAAGCTTCGCACCATCAAGGATGTAGGTCTGGGATACGTGACACTGGGTCAGCCAGCGACTACCCTCTCAGGTGGGGAAGCCCAGCGGATGAAGCTAGCCAGCGAGCTCCACAAACGCTCAACTGGCAAGTCGCTCTATATCCTGGATGAGCCGACGACAGGCCTTCACACAGAAGATATCGCCCGCCTCCTCAAGGTCTTGGAGCGCTTTGTGGACGATGGCAATACAGTCCTTGTCATCGAGCACAATTTGGATGTTATCAAAACGGCAGATTACTTGATTGACCTGGGGCCAGAAGGTGGTGTCGGCGGAGGCACGATTGTGGCAACTGGAACACCAGAAGAAATCGCAGCAACAGCGGCTAGCTTTACTGGTCAATATCTGAAGATGAAATTGAAATAAAAGAGGTTTCGACCTCTTTTTTCCTTAGTTTGAGGTTTTTCTTTTAAAAACAAACCAATCGTGATACACTTAAGAGGATTATTTACAAAGGAGAAGGAGAATTTATGACTGCTTATATCGAAGAACGCTTGGCAAAATTTCAAGCAAAATTAGCTGCATCTGATGTGGATGGGATGTTGATTTCTGGTCAGCGCAATGTCTACTATTTGACGGGCTTTTGGGGGACAGCAGGGACGGTCTTTATCTCTGAAAAACGCCGCATTTTTCTGACAGATGCCCGCTATACCTTGATTGCTAAAACGACTGTCATGGGTGGCTTTGACATTGTGGAAACACGTTCGCCACTTGAAGAGATTGCCAAGATTATCGCCAATGATGGCTTGACAAGAATTGGATTTGATAGCCAGGTTACTTATGCAGAATATAAGGCTTTGAAAGCTACTTTCAGCGGATTTGAGCTGCGCGCTCAGGATAATTTCTTGGAAAGCTTACGCATGTACAAGGATGCTTCTGAAATTGCCATTATCAAAAAAGCTTGCCAAATCTCTGACAAGGCTTTTGAAGATGTGCTGGACTTCATCAAGCCAGGTCAGACGACCGAGATGGATGTCAACCACTTCCTCGATGCTCGTATGCGGAGCTATGGTGCAGAATGTGCATCTTTTGAATTTATTGTCGCATCTGGTTATCGATCAGCGATGCCTCACGGTGTGGCCAGCAACAAGGTCATCCAGTCTGGCGAAACCTTGACCATGGATTTTGGCTGCTACTACGAGCACTATGTCAGTGATATGACTCGGACTATTCATATCGGGGATACGACCGACGAAGAGCGCGAAATCTATGATGTTGTTCTCCGTGCCAATAAGGCCCTGCTTGAAGTAGCCAAAGCTGGTATGATCAAGGCTGATTTTGACAAGGTGCCACGCGATATTATCAACGCTGCTGGCTATGGGGAATATTTCACCCACAGCATCGGTCACGGGATTGGTCTAGATATCCACGAGATTCCATTCTTTGGGAAAACTGCAGCTGGTACGATTGAGGCTGGTATGGCTCTGACTGATGAGCCAGGTATCTATATTCCAGACAAATATGGTGTCCGTATCGAAGACGATCTCATCGTGACGGAAACAGGCTGTGAAATTCTCACCCATGCGCCAAAAGAACTGATTGTCATCAAATAAGGGGATGATCTCGCCTCTTCGTGATTAGCTAGTTGGGTGAGGTGAACGTAACGTCTGCTGGGTTTAGAAGCCTGTAGAAAATATACAAAAAGAACCACTTCTATTGGCGGTACAAAATAGGTACTGCTCAATAAAAGGAGGTTCTTTTTTTGTAGATAATGAATTTTAAATTTTTTGTTTGACTTAGGGCACGGTGATTAATTGTGATTTATAAAGCCGTATCATCCACTGCGTCCAACCAGTCGCTTGCGGCTTTGATAGTCGCTTCGAGGGCCCCTTCTTGGAATGGAGATTGGATGCCAGCTGCTTCCACGATTTGGAGGAAGGTTGCTGTTCCCCCCATTTTACAGATGCGTAGGTAGTCTGCCCAAGCGGTCTCATCGTGGTCTACTTGCGTGCGTTTCCAGAATTGGAGGGCACAGACTTGGGCAAGAGTATAGTCGATATAGTAGAATGGGCTAGCAAAGATATGCCCTTGGCGGAACCAGAAGCCACCACGAGTCAAGAAGTCGCTTTCTGAATAATCACGATCAGGCAGGTAGAAATCAGCCAGACGTTTCCAAGTCGCTTTGCGCTCAGCAGGTGTCATCTCTGGGTGTTCATAGACTTCATGCTGGAAGTGGTCGACCAAGACACCGTATGGCAGGAAGAAGAGCGTGCCAGAAAGATGGCTAAATTTGTACTTATCAGCCTCTTCTTTGAAGAATCCTTCCATCCACGGCCAGGTCATAAATTCCATGGACATAGAGTGGATTTCACAGGATTCGTAGGTTGGCCAGATGACCTCAGGCGATTGAATCCAGCGAGAGTTGTACACTTGGAAGGCGTGCCCAGCTTCGTGGGTCAAGACATCGATGTCACCACTGGTCCCATTAAAATTGGAGAAGATAAATGGGCTCTGATAATCAGCAATATAGGTACAGTAGCCGCCTGTGTCCTTGCCATCTTTTGCTACCAAGTCCAGCAATTCATTGTCCACCATATAGTCGAAAAATTCGCCAGTTTCTGGAGACAATTCATGGTACATTTTTTGCGCTTGGGCAACCAATTCTTCTGGTGTGCCTTTTGGTGTTGCATTTCCATCTAGGTATTCCAAAACGAGGTCATAATGTTTGAGAGCGGGTACCTGGATACGGTCTGCTTGTCGTTTGCGGAGAGATTGCACGACAGGCACGACCAATTTTTGGATTTCTTCACGGTAAGTTTTGACCATCTCGCGGTTGTAGTCGAAACGGTTCATCATCTTGTAGCCGTACTCGACATAGTCCTTAAAGCCAAGTGTTGTCGCGATTTCATGACGCACCTTGACCAGCTGGTCGTAAACGTCATCGAATGCTGCTTCGTTTTTTTCAAAGAAAGCAGTCGTCGTTTCAGACGCTTCTTTACGAGTCGCACGGTCGGTTGATTGGGCAAACGGTCCCATCTGAGACAGATTGTAAGTCTGTCCACGGAAGTCCATTTGTGCCGTCGCCATCAGGTTATTGTAGCGGTCGACCAATTCATTTTCCTTTTGGAAAAGAGGGATGGCAGCTGATGAGAAGGTTTGAAGTTTATTTTCTGCCAAGAGGAAGAAGGTTTTTGGCAAGAAATCAGACAGGTCCTCACGATATGGGCTATCCACCACCACACGGTAGTAATTCGTCGTCAATTCTTCAAAAAGCGGGCTGTATTCATTCCAAAACTTGGTTTCTTCGTTGTAAAATTCGTCCCGCATATCAATAGAATGGCGGATGCTCCAGAGGTTCATCTGGGTGTCAATCGTCGCAGAAATTGCGGTAATAGCTTCGACGGTTTCCAAAGCTTCCTGAGCAGAATTTGCAGCGGCTAGCTGCTCAGTCAGGTCAGCCATTTGAAGCTTAATCGCCTCATAATCTGGGCGGGTATAAGTGTATTCTGAGAATGTCATAGGTTCCTCTTTTCTAGTTTTTGCTACTCCCTATCTTACTCCAAATGAAAGCCTTTTGCAACTATGGGAAAATGTGGTAAAATAGAATCATATTTTATGACAAAGAGGTTTTAACATGTCGAAATTTTTAGTTTTTGGTCACCAAAATCCTGATACAGATGCCATCGCCTCATCATACGGCTGGGCTTATTTGGAGCGTGCCGCTTGGGGACGCGATGCTGAGGCGGTTGCCCTTGGCACACCCAATGAAGAGACAGCATTTGCGCTCAATTACTTTGGCGTAGAAGCACCGCGCGTGGTAGAGTCTGCCAGAGCAGAAGGTGTTTCTCAAGTTATCTTGACCGACCACAATGAGTTCCAACAATCAATCGCTGATATCCGCGACGTGGAAGTGGCAGCAGTCATTGACCATCACCGTGTGGCAAACTTTGAGACGGCAAACCCACTTTACATGCGCCTTGAGCCAGTTGGGTCTGCGTCTTCTATCGTTTACCGTGCGTCAAAAGAAGCTGGCGTGGAATTACCACGTGAGGTCGCAGGCCTCCTCTTGTCAGGTCTTATCTCTGATACGTTGCTCCTCAAGTCTCCAACTACTCACGCTTCTGACCCACAAGTGGCAGCAGAATTGGCTGAAATCGCAGGCGTTAACTTGGAAGAATACGGCCTTGAACTCCTTAAAGCAGGAACAAATCTGGCAAGCAAGTCAGCAGCAGAACTGATTGACATCGACGCTAAAACTTTCCCACTCAATGGCAATAACGTTCGTGTAGCTCAGGTTAACACCGTTGACATCACTGAAGTTCTTTCTCGCCAAGCAGCTATCGAAGCAGCTATGACGGCTTCTTCTGAAGAAAACGGCTACTCAGACTTCGTTCTCATGATTACAGATATTCTCAATTCAAATTCAGAAATCTTGGCTTTAGGCAGCAACATGGACAAGGTTGAAGCAGCATTCAACTTCACACTTGAAAACAACCACGCTTTCCTGGCAGGAGCCGTGTCTCGTAAGAAACAAGTGGTGCCCCAGTTGACAGAGAGCTTTAATGGATAATAAAAAGTAGGCCTTGTGTCTACTTTTTTGTTATAATAGTCCCATGCTAAAAATCATCAACCCGACCAAACTCACGCGTCAGCCATTTTTTCAAGACCTTATCAATTACCTTTGGACTCATGAGGATGTGACGCTGCGTCAGATTAAGAAAGAGTTTCCAGATGAGAAAAATCTGGACCGCCAACTGGAGCAATATATTCAGGCAGGCTATATCATCCGCAAGGACCGTAGGTATAGTCTCGGTATTGACTTGCCGGAGAGTATGGATGACTTAGAGTTCGGTCAGGAAGTTTGTGTTGATACGGAGAGTTCAGTTTATCCTGCTTTGCAAGGATTGAGCTTTAACCGTCAAATTACCAATACGACGAATGTTCTTGTCATCGAAGAAAGCGTTGATTTTATGCGGGAGCGGTTGACGCTTGATTCCTATTTTTACAAACTGAAAACGCAGGAAGCTTTTTCGACAGCACAGCAGCCACTCTATCAACTTTTGGGGGATGTCAACCCTGATTATGCACTCAAGTATATGACGACTTTTCTCTTGAAATTCACTCGTAAAAAGGTGGTTATTCAGCGCAGACCAGATATTTTCGTCCAAGCGCTGGTTATTTTGGGCTATATATTGCCGGTGGACGACCAGTCCTACCGCCTCAATATGGAGTTGGACAGAGAACATCTTATTTTTCGAAAAAGGTAATAGCATCTGGGTGGCAAGACTGCTCAGATTCTTTTTTTTGATAAAGTGACAGAATTTTCAGTTTTTTTGTTTGAAATCGGTTTCTAAAATGCTATAATAAGCATCATAAATATTTTTTAGAGGCTTCAAGGTAGAAGGCTCTGCCATTGACAAAGGAGGACGAAAATGGCCTATAAAACAACCTATCCCTACACAGACCAAGTGCTAAAAGAGTACACCAATGCGACCGATGCTCAAGTGGAGCAGGCCTTGATAGAAGGTCACGCCCTCTATAAAAAGTGGCGGGCGACAGGTGGCCTTGAAGAGCGCAAAGCCCAACTGCACAAGGTGGCAGACCTGCTGCGTCGAGACCGTGACAAGTATGCGGAAGTCATGACCAAGGACATGGGCAAGCTTTTTACTGAAGCACAAGGAGAAGTGGAACTTTGTGCGGATATTGCGGATTATTATGCCGACAAGGCGGATGAGTTTTTGGCACCAGTGCCTTTGGACGATACCCACGGTGACGCCTACTATATCAAGCAGGCGATGGGTGTGGTTTTAGCTGTCGAGCCTTGGAATTTCCCATTTTATCAGATTATGCGGGTCTTTGCCCCTAACTTTATCGTGGGCAATCCCATGGTCCTCAAGCACGCTTCCGTCTGCCCGGGCTCTGCCGTAGCCTTCGAGGAGCTGGTCGTCGAGGCCGGCGCACCACAGGCTTCTTTTAAAAATTTATTCTTGAACTACGACCAAGTATCGACAGTTCTTGCTGACCGCCGAGTGGTGGGTGTCTGCTTGACAGGGTCTGAGCGGGGTGGTGCAGCTATCGCTGCCGTAGCAGGTGCCAATCTGAAAAAATCTTCTATGGAATTGGGTGGCAATGACGCCTTTATTATCTTGGAAGATGCAGATTTTGACCTGCTGGACAAGACTATCTTCTTTGCTCGTCTCTACAATGCTGGTCAAGTCTGTACTTCATCCAAACGCTTTGTCGTTGTAGGCGAAGCCAACTACCAGAAATTTGTCGACCTGGTCGTTGAAAAATTTGCTTCTGCAAAATGGGGGGATCCAATGGATCCAGCAACGACCCTGGCTCCGCTGTCCTCAGCGGCTGCCAAGCAAGAAGTCCTGGACCAAATCAAATTGGCCGTCGACAATGGTGCAACCGTCGCTTACGGCAATGAGCCAATCGACCATCCTGGCTACTTTGTACATCCGACTGTCCTGACCAATATCACCAAGGACAATCCAATCTACAGCCAAGAAATCTTTGGCCCTGTGGCCTCTATCTATAAGGTCGACACCGAAGAAGAGGCTATTGAGCTGGCCAATGACTCCAACTATGGTCTGGGTGGCACCATCTTCTCTACCAATGTCGAGCATGCCAAGGAAGTGGCGGCTAAGATTGAGACGGGAATGAGCTTCCTCAACTCTGGCTGGGCTTCTCACCCAGAGCTGCCATTTGGTGGCATTAAAAATTCCGGCTACGGCCGCGAACTCAGTCCGCTAGGTTTTGATGCTTTTGTCAACGAACATCTGATTTACCTCCCACACAATGTGAAATAAAAAATAAGAAAACGCAGAATTTACTCTTCTGCGTTTTTAGCTTTTGTAGAAATTTCAAGTGGGGGCAATGGGGGTCGGAAATCAATTTTCTTAAGGAATGGAAGGTCAGCTAGCCGCTTGTCTAGCTTGAAATCCAAGTCTGGCAGGCTATCCTTCCAGATTTGGATGCGGGTGTTGAGCAACATTTTTGCCATGCGACGTAGGAGTTCCTTGCGTTCTGGGCTCAGCCCTTGCATATTGTCAATGACTTTCTGAACTTTTTGGGCGGTTTCAACTGTGATATCGCCAAAATGATGGATATCTGCTTGGATGAAAATTCCAAAGAAGGTATCGAAAAATTCTTTGAGTTCCTCATCAGTATGAGTTGCGGTCCAAGTCTTGAGGGTTTGGTCAGTCTGCAGGCTGTCCGAGGTCAACTCATCTGCGGGTTGGAAATGCTTGTCTTCTACCTGCCAGGAATGGGTAAAGTGTTGGGCTAGTCCAGGGTAGTTACTTTTGACAATCTGAGCGTGGTCAGGTGTTTCCAACATCATCCCAACAATCGAGTCTTGGGGGATGTAGCTACTAATCTTATCAGCTATAGCCCGATAGCCAGCCGAGTCGATAACAGACTGGTGCGCGCCAGGCGCATCATAACTAAAGACGCGTTGGATATGAGGCTGGATGGCAGGCTCGACTTGACTAGCTGCATAGATGGCAAGGTTTCCCCCCTTAGAATGGCCAGACAGCATATAATTGACAGGTAGCTGGCAGACCAATTTTGTCAGGTAGCGAGTGGCTGAACGCTGGGCAGGGACCTGCGGCATATAGGTCATGTGAAAATCTTCTTTCCAGCCGATGATACTGTCATCTGTCCCACGAAAAGTTGTCAATATATGGGAAGGCTGATAGAGATAGCAAACTGCGGAAAATTGTTTTTGCACTTCAGGGTCATAGTCGTTGACATAGCCAAAGAGCTTGATATGCTTGTATCGCTTGCTTTTTGACAGAATCTCAATCAGGCTCAACCGATATTTATTGACCATCGTGAAAGGTGGGAACCCCTCTTTAAATTTTTCAAAAAAGAGTTTCGCCAGATTGTCCAGCCGAATCCCTTTTTCAAGGGAAAAATCGAAGGTTACCAAATCATCAAATGGCAGATAGCCGATCTCGGTCAGAGCCAAAACGTCTAGCTCGTTGATTGGCAGATCGTAGAATGAATCAAACTGAACCTCTTCTAGGTAATCAAATATAGTTGCCATACAAGTTCCTTTACTAGTTTAGTTGATTATAGCGCAAAGTTTTTTGAAAGACAATGTTGAGGGTCCTTTTTGAAATTTTAGGGCCAATACTATATAATTGAGTAAACGGACAGTAGGGAAATAAGATGACATTTAAAATTTTAAGTAAAGAAGAATATCGAACGGCCTTGAAGCATTTTTCACAGGCTTCTTTCACGCAGAGCGTGGAAATGGCCGAGCTCCTCAGCAAGCGGGGCAACCAAGTGACTTTTGTGGGCTATGAAGCAGATGGGCAAGTGCAGGTGGCAGGGCTCCTCTACAGCCTTCCCATGACAGGTGGCCTCCATATGGAAATCAATTCTGGTCCAGCCCATGCGGATGCCCAGTACCTACAGCCTTTCTATCAGGGACTTCAAGCCTACGCTGCAGAAAATGGGGCACTAGAACTTATTGTCAAACCATATGACACTTACCAAACCTTTGACACCAACGGGCAACCAAACGATGATGAGCAACCTGAGTTGATTTCGACGTTGACGGATTTAGGATTTGAGTTTGACGGATTGCAAACGGGCTATCCAGGTGGGGAGCCAGACTGGCACTACGTCAAAGACTTATCAGGTTTGACGACTGACACGCTGCGTAAGTCCTACAGCAAAAAAGGTCGTCCCTTAGCCAATAAAACAAGCACTTTTGGAATTAAAATCCGAAAACTTGCCCGTGATGAGTTGTCTCTCTTCAAAGAAATCACCTCGTCAACCTCTGAACGTAGGGAGTACGAAGACAAACCGTTGGATTACTATGAAGCTTTTTATGACAGTTTTGGCGACGCTTGTGAATTTGTCGTGGCGACCATCAATTTTCAGGATTATCTGACAAACTTACAGGCGGATCGAGGAGCAATTGAACAGCAGCTAGCTCCTCTCAATGAACAGATTGCGCAGGGAATTAATTCAGCCAAAGTCAATAAACAAAAAGCTCAACTCGATAAGCAATTAACAACCTTCGATGTGCGGATAGCAGAGGCCAAAGAACTCTTAGTTCAGCATGGGACAGAAGAAGTGGTCCTAGCAGGTAGCCTCTTTATCTACACGTCACAGGAGGCGGTCTACCTCTTTAGCGGTTCCTACACAGAATTCAACAAATTCTACGCGCCAGTGGCTCTCCAGGAACATGTCATGACAGAAGCCATTAAACGCGGTATCGATTTCTATACCTTCTTAGGGATCCAAGGTGTTTTTGACGGGTCAGACGGCGTGCTGCGTTTCAAGCAGAATTTCAACGGCTACATTGTCCGCAAAATGGGGACTTTCCGCTATTATCCGAAACCGCTCAAATACAAAGCAATCCGAGCAGTCAAAAAAGTCTTGGGTAGAAAATAAGATGACAAGGAGCCTTAAGGCTCTTTTTTGGTATAATGAAAGCATGTTAAAACGAAGTGAAAAAAATCTGACCTGGTACCGCATGCAGTCTGAGGAGATTGCCGATTTTGACATTCTACGGCAGGAGTTTGGCTTTGATGAAGAAAAATTAACCTATATTGTCGATATTAACGAGTTGGCACATTTGGAGTACGACAAGGAAAAAGGCGACCTTTTTCTCATCTACAATGCCCTGGATCTGACCAGAGAAGAAGGCTATTACCAGACAGTGCCCCTGACCTTTTACGTTAAGGGTGGCGAGCTCATCTCCATTGCTAGTCGCAAGTCTGACTATATTCAAGTGGAGATGGACAAAAGCTTGAGCCAATCGGCTGGCATGAGTGTCTATGAATTTCTCTTTAGAGCCTTGGTTGTGGTTTCCAAAAATTACTTTGCCACTATCGAATCCCTCAACCGAGAACGCGACCGCCTCAATCAGCTCCTGCGACAAAAAACTAGCAAGGACGAGCTGCTTGCCCTATCAGACCTAGAAACAGGCCTTGTCTATCTGGTCGCTGCCAGCAAGCAAAACGCTCTGCTCCTAGACCAACTCAAGACTCAGACCTTTGTCAAAAATCTGACAGAAACCGAGCGTGAAGAGCTGGATGATGCGATTGTTGAGGCCAAGCAAGTCATGGAAATGACACAACTCTCCGCTCAAATCCTGGACCAGCTGGAAGGGACCTACAACAACATCCTCAATAACGAGCTCAACGACACCATGTCTGCTTTGACTATGTTCTCCATCATGCTGACTATCCCTAGCATTATCACGGGCTTTTTCGGGATGAATGTGATCTTGCCAGACACCTTCGCCACTAGCCCTGTCGGGTGGCTTTTGGTGCTTGCACTGACGGCCTTTATCATGTTTATCTTGGAGTGCCTCTTGACCTTCTACATGGACAAACGAGGCATCGAAACCCGCGTCTTTAAACGGAAAGGAAAGAAATAATGACCTTCGAAGAAATTTTACCAGGCCTCAAGGCCAAGAAAAAGTACGTCCGCACAGGTTGGGGAGGTGCTGAAAATTACGTCCAACTCTTTGACGCCATCGAAGTCAATGGTCAAAAGCTTGAGGCAACGCCCTATTTCCTCATCAATGTGACGGGTGACGGCGAGGGCTTTTCCATGTGGAGTCCGACTCCCTGCGACGTGCTGGCCGAGGACTGGGTAGAAGTGCATGACTAAGCGCGTCCTCGTCACAGGGGCATCTAGCGGCATCGGACTTGCCCAGGCGCGTCTTTTTTTGGAACATAGGTATGAGGTCTATGGCGTGGATGTGGCGGCAGCGCCGTGTTTGTATGGGGAGAGATTTCATTTTTTGCAGCTGGATGTAGCAGGCGATTTGGAGCCACTTTATGAATTTATTTCAGAGGTTGATGTCCTTTGCAATACAGCAGGGATTCTGGACGGCTACAAGCCACATTTGGAATTGTCTGAGGACGATTTTGAACAAGTTTGGACGGTGAATTTTTTAGCAGCTACGCGCATCATTCGTCATTATTTAGCCAAAATGGTGGCAAAACAATCTGGAGTCATCATCAATATGTGCTCGATTGCTAGCTTTCTAGCAGGTGGTGGTGGGTCGGCCTACACCGCTTCTAAGCACGCCTTGGCTGGCTTTACGCGTCAGCTGGCACTGGATTATGCCAAAGACGGGATTCAGATTTTTGGCATTGCACCAGGTGCGGTTAAAACAGGTATGACAGCTGCTGACTTTGAACCAGGAGGTCTAGCTGACTGGGTGGCGAGTGAGACCCCCATCGGCCGCTGGACAGCACCAGAAGAAATTGCAGAACTGACCCTCTTTCTTGCCTCAGGGAAAGCCAGCTCCATGCAGGGTGAAATCGTCAAGATTGACGGAGGTTGGAGTTTGAAATAA
>CAUTON010000006.1:0-33839 GCA_963539895.1 uncultured Streptococcus sp.
GTTGATTTAGAAACTCCGAACAACTCAGAAATCCCTTTTTGTGTCAACCAAAGATTTTCATCTTGTAAGAGAATATCTAAATTAACATCACCATTAGGTGTCGTATAAAGGACAAAATTAGAAATTTCATTCATACTTGTCACCTTTTTCCGCTACCATCGGAAGTTCCTCTATATCGGTAGTTTCTTGGTAATTCTCTTTCTCTTCTATTCCGAAAAGATAACCTCGTCCATGAGTAATCATATTGACTTCAAAAGTTAGATAATCTGCAATGGTCTTTTGAAAATCTTCCTCAGAAGGAATTTCATCATTAAAGTAATAGAAAGAGTGAAGCCATTCATCATCAGCTTCGATTGTTGTTTGAACACAGAACTTAGTTTCTGCTTCTGTGCGATCAAACCAGACATCAAGCAAGTGTTGTTTTTTATCCTTAGCTGTAGCTGTTTCAACCAGACCGATATGTTTAGAAACTTCAAAACCATCATTTTCAAAGTTGATAAATTTGCATTCTTTTTCCGGACGATGCGGTATACCAGCTGTGAATACTGCAATACAAGGATTTGTTCCCACTCCATAAAAGGTATTCTTATTAAGTGTGATAACACCCTCTAAAGTATGGTGTTTTAAAATATTTTGTTTAGTTTCTTTTTCGAACTTGGTCTTTCCTGTAAAGGTGGACTGAGGCACAATCACAACCGCCTTTGCACCTTCGACTAAAGAATTTAACAGATGTTCTGTAAAGTTGATTTCATACAGTTCGGTATTGGCTGACGACCCCATTGAATATGGCGGATTCATCATACCAACGTTGCATTGTTTTAGCTGAAGCTTACTAGGATTTTGGCGTAGAAAGTCTTGGTTTTCAAGATTACTTTTCCCATCACCGCGTAATATCATATTTGTCGTAGCAATTGTAAACATATAAGATTGTTCTTCAATCCCAAAGAGCTGATATTTCCGAATTTGGCCACGTTGATAATCACTTTCTGCTTTTGTTAACATATCATGCATAGCGGCGATTAGAAAACCTGCTGTACCGCAAGTCGGGTCAAAAACCTTATCTGTCGGCTTTAAATCAACTAAATCACAAAAAAGTTGTGTTATATGTTTTGGTGTTAAAACAATACCTAAGTTCTGCCCGTCTCCTCCAGAGTAAGACATAAATTCCCCGTAGAAACGACCAAGATAATCTTCGGCAGAATTGTAATATCTTAAGCTTTGATAGATACTTTTATAAAGAAATTCTGTAAAGTATTTGATAGGTGTTTTGCCTAGATTAGTATTTGTCTCATTAATTTTTACATCGTCTCTGATGATGGCAAACTGACTAAGTAGTTTATCTTTTTTTACTTCAGGAGACACATTAGCGCGCTGAAGGTTAGACTTGATGGCAGTATAAATCTTTGAGCCGTCTGTTTTTACAGTATCTCCAGTTAAACTTTCCAAAGAGAAGTTTCCATGCTCCGTTTCTCTCAATGCTAACAGGATCCCTGAAACAATTAGAGGTTTATTCTTTTCCTCAATATTACCGTAATTTCTCAAATCATTATGTAAAGTCGCTGCATCTTTTAAAATCTCAGCTGTTTCTTTTTCAAAATTAGTTTCTTCTTGAAGGATTTCTTTTACGTAATACTCATCAATATTATCTATTGAAAAGGAAATCAAAGTTTCAATGTCTGCAAGTTCAAAATACTCACCACGTTCATTTACAAAAACAGGAGTAATGCGGTGTTTTTTTTCATTACCACTAATCCCTACGGCAATAATTTTTTTATAACTAACCTTATCTGCTAAATGCTTAGCATAAAAGACCGCTCCGTTAACTGCATAGTCTGTATTTGATTTAATATCATCAGCAATCAAGTCATCATCTGTATAATTGATATGTTTTGATAATCCAGGTTTATCCTCAATAATGATTAAAAAATCTTTAACAATTCCAACGTATTCTGGAAAACCTGAATTTCCAGTCCCTTTTTTCGAGGCAGTTTTCAGAGCTTCATCAATCTCTTTAATATTACTTCCCTGTGCATCAAAATTTTCACGAATTCCAGCTTCCTTCAAAAGTTCATGAACCCATAAATCAGTATTTACTTCTTTTTTTGCCATAATTAGTTCCTTTTAATTACTAAACCCTCCCACTCACTCTTCAGCAAGCCATATATCAGACTGTCACAGCGGTTGCCTTGGGCATCTTTTCGATCCCTTATGCGAGCCTCAAGGGTGAAGCCAAGCTTCTCTGCGACTCGTTGACTTTGGATATTGTATCCAAAGCAGACCAGTTCAATCTTGTGAAGACCTAGTTCTCTAAAAGCTAGGTCAATCAAGGCACGCGCTGCTTCGGGCACATAGCCCCGGCCCCAATAGTCTGGGTGCAAGGTATAGCCAATTTCCAACACATCATCTTCGTGGCGATGGTTGAAGTCGACAGAGCCGATGATCGTATCAGTCCCTTTGACCACAATTCCATAGCCAGCTGGGTGATTTTCCTTTTCATTTCGCTCAGGCAGGATATGCTCTAGATAATAAATCTCATCTTCCAAGGTCTTGACAGGGTGAAATGCTGCTGGATAAGCGACTTCTGGCAGACTAGCGTAGGCATGGATATCCTCCGCATCTGCCACTGTACGGACTCGTAAGACCAGACGCTCAGTCTCGATTCTTTCGGGTAACTCAGCTCTTGTCATCTTTTTTCCTCGCTTTCTTGATAAAGCTTCCCATGGGGTCAACTCGATTATCCAGATAACGGTAAACACGCTGATGGCCGTCCCCCATAAAGTAAGTCGGTGCAAAACGGTCATTTTTAAAGTGCCCTTTATCGTCCAAGAGTTCTGGATTAGCCAGTCGGTCTAGAATCTTAGCAAAGATATGGCAGATGCCATCTTCCTCGATGATCCGATCTACCTGACAGTCCAATACGACTGGGCAAGCCTCTAAAATCGGTGCCTGGGTCCGTTCAGAAATTTCATAGTCTAATCTCAAGTGTTCCAACTTTTCCCGATGACTAATAAGTCCAGCCTGTTCCATCTCCAGCATGAGGTTTTCATCAGGGATGTTCACGGTGAACTGTTGGTAATGCTTAATCTGGTCAGCTGCATTTTCCTCAGCACCAACTCCGATAACGAGCCAATCTCCCAGACTATAAGAGGAGCTACAGGTCGTGATATTGTGCCCAAAGTTCTGGTCCTGATAGCCCAAGATGAAGATTGGAAAACCATAGTAGAGCTTACTTGTTTTAAAAGATTGTTTCATGACAACCTCCTTTGACTAGAGTTGCAAAATAAAAATCGCCCCTGCCATCAATCTGACAGGGACGAATATGTTTATCCGCGGTACCACCCAATTTCGGGCAGAGCCCGCTGCTTTTTCATTCAATTCTACACTTCAGCAACCAGTTTTGACATTTGTGCGGATTTCTCAGCACCTCCGCTTCCTGTGACAAATGGGGCTCAAAACACCTCTGAATGTCCTTATTTTACCAGATTTTTGCCTATTAGGCAAATGACTTAGTCCTTAAACTTCACGCCTAACTCTTTCAACTGTTTGATGGTCGCAGGGCCAATTCCTTTGAGGGACAAGAGTTCTTTTTCTGTCCAGTTTGCAAAGTCCTTAGCTGACTGGATGCCTTCAGCGTAGAAGGTTTCTAATCGAGCTTGCGCTACGCCTGATAATTCCGACACAAAGCTATCAAAAGACTTGCTAGCTTTTTTCACTTCATTGCCAACAATTTTGGTTGCTTCTTTGACCGTTTTTGCCACTTCAGCTCCTGCTGTTTTGATAATGCCAGCCCGTTTCAATTCCAACTTGTATGATTTTTTACGATTGTTCTTTTTCGCCATGCTATCTCCTAAATATTAATAATTCCGTTCTCCAAATAGCCCGTCTGGCAGATCGTGAAAAGACTTGCCATTTTTGTAGTTGTCAAATTTTCCTTGGATAAAGCGATAAGCATCCAGCTTACTCTCATAGCGGATGTAGGCGTCTGCTGCGCGCTCGTCCTGATCTTCCTCGATAATTTTACGGCTGCTTTCCATGGCCATCTCGTTAATCATGATTTGACTGTCAATCCAGGCCTCAAAGTCATTCAAAAATTCTTTTTCGTAGCTCACTCTTCAATCTCCCTATAGTAATCTGTATCGATATCTCGGTAGCGTTGGATGTCCTGCACGTACTCCAGCACGCCCTGGAACTCACCATTTTCATCCCGCACCGCCGCATAGGTCACATGGACAAATTGCCCACGCGATTCCGACTTGAACCACATCTCAAACTTGTCCTTTTGCCCTGTCCGCAAGGCCGTAAAAATCTTCTTGACCTTGGGCAAGAGCTTGGGCGGATGACAGAGTTCGACATTACGCCCCACCTGACTTGGCGTCCGCTTAAAGATCATCTCCTCAAATGGCGCAAAGTCATTGTAATACTGGAAGACATCCTCCTTATTGACAAAGGTGATTTCCATGGGCAGATGGTTGAGGATGAGGTTGGCCTGCTCGACCGACAGATAGCCGTGCCCAAAAGCCTGCTGACTGTCCCGATTGACAGGTTGTTCTTTTTCTTCCTTTGGTTCAAAGGAGATGGTGAAGCGACCCTGTGGCGTATCGATCACCTGTGCGGTGCTCGTAAGTGTATCAGCGCTAGCAGCTTGATGCTCAGCTGACGCTTCCTCAGCCTGTGGCTGCTCCGTGAAAGACTCTCTATGCGGCACCCATTTTTCACTCGGGCGGATAATGGCGTAGCCGTAGGCACTACTCTCCTCCGCGATCTGCAGCCAGTCATCCTGGGTAAAACACTCAAGCAAAATCATAAGGAGTATCGACTCCTCCTTGAAAATCATAGACTCAAACTCCGTCACAAAGTTCTCAAAAGCAGTGCGCAGAGCCTCTAAGCCGTGCGCATCTAACTCTTTTTCAGCAGTAAGGACAGCTTTATAGAGGTCTCGAATCTGGTCATCCACTCCCCACATGACCTTGGGCGGGCTGTCGTGCCCATAGCGCTCCATGATAGGGAAGAAAAGTTCTTCCTTACGCTGATAATGGCGCTCAAACTGACCCAAAAGTCCAATCTGACGATGAAGGCCAGTCGCAAGTTCCTTGCGCTCCTCAGCATCTTCTAACTGCTCGTAGGTGTCTAAGAGCCTCCGAATCCGCAAAATTGCTGCGCGAAGGGCTAGATTTTCATCTTTAAACATGCGGACTGGGTGACCCGGGTGATCTGCATCTGCCACTTCCACACCCTCTACCGCATTCTTAAAAAGATTGGCGTGAACATCACACAGCTCCATGACATCCTCAAAAGTGATGCCACTGTCTGAATTCATGAGCTCATGCTCCATCAGGGAAATTTCGATAGCGGACACACCTGTAAAGGTCGCCTCAAAGCGTTCCTGTACCGACTCAGGACTAGCACCGTGGTGCAAGTCTAGCAAAATATCACGGAGAACGTGAATTCTTTCATCTGTCATCAATCTACCCCCACAACTTCGTAGCCGTTAAATTCCAGCGTTTGACGGATTTTTGCCAAATCCATCCCGTGCATACTAGCACCTTTTTTGATAGAAACCACTTTTCCCACACTATTGCGCATGACAGGATTGGCCAAGGGCTTAAAACCAAGCTCCACCAAGAGGTCTAGCACTTCGGGATTTTGCGCCACCACATCTGCCACTGGCTTATTTACATCGATTGTATTCATCTATCTACCCCATTTTCTTTATCCTATTATAACAAAAATGCAAAAAAAGACCATCCAGAATGTGGGCTGGTCTCCAAAATGAGTATGTGTTCAATGATACTCCCTCAGGAAATCTCTCTATCAGCTTGCTCGCTTCTCGGGTTTTAACCGCCTCCTTCTTGTTTCAAGGTCGGCGGGCTATTAGAGCCTATCCGTAGGCTCTAATACTCCCTCTCATTATAGCCAAAGTCGGCTAGGTCCAGCTTCTTGTCCCGCCAGTTTTTCTTGACCTTGACCCAAGTTTCGAGAAAGACTTTGTCGCCAAGCATGAGTTCAATGTCACGGCGGGCCATTTTACCGATTTTCTTGAGCATCGCGCCTTGTTTTCCGATGATGATGCCCTTTTGGCTGTCCCGCTCCACCATGATGGTAGCGCGGATATGGACTTTATCGGTCTCCTCATCCCGTTTCATGCTATCGATAATAACGGCAACAGAGTGCGGCACTTCTTGCTCAGTCAGTTTGAGGATTTTCTCCCGAATCATCTCGGACACCAAAAAGCGCTCGGGATGGTCGGTGATTTGGTCTTCTGGGAAATATTGAAAACCTTCTTCCAGATTATCCGTCAAAATGCGGAGCAACGTGTCCACATTGTTGCCCTGAAGAGCCGAAATCGGGATAATCTCCTTGAAATCCATCTGGCTACGAAAATCGTCAATCTGCGCCAGCAATTGATCTGGATGTACCTTGTCAATCTTATTGATGACAAGGATAACAGGAATCTTTGCCGCCTTCAGGCGCTCGATAATCATATCATCACCCTTGCCACGCGCCTCATCAGCTGGTACCATGAAAAGCACCGTCTCCACCTCACGCAAAGTGCTGTAAGCCGACTCCACCATAAAATCGCCCAGTGCCGTCTTTGGCTTGTGAATCCCAGGCGTGTCGATAAAGACAATCTGCTCGGTCTCCGTCGTGTAAATGCCCATGATTTTATTGCGCGTCGTTTGCGCCTTGTCGCTCATGATGGCAATTTTTTGCCCCATGACGTGATTAAGGAAGGTTGATTTGCCGACATTTGGTCGACCTAAAATAGCTACAAAGCCTGATTTAAACATAAGATACAAAGGGCGGCCATCCAGCTGCCCATTCCTTTCAATATTTTTTAGTCTTTATCCAAACAGCAGCGCCCAAATCTTGGGTACAAAAATAATCATCCCTGTTACGGCAGCGTAACCCGAGATAAAGAGTACCGCACCCGCCGCCATGTCTTTGGCATTTTTTGCCAGCATGGAAAAGTGATAGCCACTAGCCAAATCAACAACATTTTCAATAGCTGAATTGACAATCTCAAAGGCGATAACCAGACTGATGGCGAGGAGCAGAAAGAGCCACTCCACCATGGACACCTGAAAGACCAGTCCTGCGATGACGACCAGCACAGCCGATACCGCGTGTTTTTTCATGTTGCGCTCTTCTTTAAAGGCCGTGAGGACCCCAGTGATGGCAAACTCCATGCTGGCCACGATATCGCGGTTTTTCCATTTACGTTCTTGGGTATTATTGTCTCGTAAGTCCATAGGCTGTCAATATCTCTTCCTGTAAACCAAACATGTCTGCTTCTTCTTCTGGCGTGTAATGGTCGTAGCCATTGATATGAAGAAAGCCGTGTACTGCCAAAAAGCCCATCTCCCGCTCAAAGCTGTGTCCGTATTCTTCGGCCTGCTCGCGCGCCTTGTCAATGGAGATAAAGAGCTCACCAATGTAGCTGTCAAACTCTGCCAGCATCTCTGCCAGGTCTGGATCATCAGTCAAGTCTTCCTCATCAAATACGATAGGCACTTCTGGCTTATACTCCAGGCTGATGACATCCGTCGGTCGGTCCGTGTCACGGTACTCTAAATTGAGCTCATGACTACGCTCATTGGTCACAAAAGTCACCGCCATCTCCTTGTCGTTTTTTCCCATCTTTTGGGCCGCAAACTGGAGAATTTTTTCTGTCTGCTCAAGGATTTCAGGACTAACCTGTCCTGTCTCATCTGTCATCTCAATATACACAATGACACCTCCGCTCATACTGGTTGATAACTATTCCCATTATAGCATAAGTCGGGGTAAAAAAGACGAGTAAACCCAATTGCGGTCTACTCGTTTCTCCTATTTATCCTTCTCCAGACGTTTAGCAACTACAGCATACTTAAAGTCCATTCCCAATTCCTCAATGTAAAAACGCAGCAAATCCTGATAGCGATGGGAAGTCGCCACCACACTGATAGCCACCACCTGATGCGCAACCGAATCTTCTACAAACTGGTAGAGGGCACGCCCTAACCCTTTCTTACGATGAGTTGGCAGGACATAGAGCTCTTCTAGGTCAAAGACTGACTCGCCTGGCTGATTATAGGAGGTCTGTGCAGTCATTGTTTTTATTATTCCAAGAGCATATGCGACTGCTTCGTCTTCATCTCGAGCGATGAAGACTTCCTTGTTCAAAAAATCTGCCGCTTGGTTCGCAGTGATAGCAGGCGCTGTGTGTTCAGCTGCCCATCTCTCTGAGAGACTAACTAACTCTACTAGGATTGGCGACCCTGCATCTCCTATCGCCAGCTTTTTAAATGTAATTGACATGGCACTCCCTTCTTACACTTCCTGCTGGAGCTGGTGCATGTGAGCGTAGGTGCCGCCCTGTACGATGAGGGTTTCATGGTTGCCCCGTTCGATGATGTGTCCCGCTTCTAGTACTAGGATTTGGTCTGCATGCTGGATAGTGGACAGGCGGTGGGCGATGATGAGGGTGGTCCGCCCTTCTTGGACCACCTCCATGGCTTTCTGGATGATGTCCTCCGTTTCGGTATCAATGTGACTGGTCGCCTCATCAAGGATGAGAATCTTCGGATTGGCGTAGAGGGTCCGGGCAAAGGCAATGAGCTGGCGCTCCCCGCTAGAGAAGGACGCCCCTTTTTCTACTACTGGCTCGTCGATTCCCTTATCTAATCTGGCCAAAAGTGGTCCCGCTCCGACTTTTTCTAGGGCGTCTGTGACGGCCCGTCGGTCAATCGTGTCCGCATCCATGGCAACATTTGACGCAATGGTCCCTGTAAAGAGATAGGGATCCTGCAGGACAATGCCCATCTGAGAACGCAGACTCTCCCGAGAGACAGCCTTGATATCCTGACCATCAATCGTGATCTTGCCAGAATCCGCATCGTAAAAGCGATAAAGCAGATTCATGATGGAGGACTTGCCAGAGCCAGTGTGACCAACCAAAGCCAACGTCTCGCCTTCATTAACCGCAAAGCTGATGTCAGACAGGACTGGCTTATCCTTTTCATAAGCAAAGCCGACCTGGTCAAAGACAATGCGACCAGCTGTCACCTGTAATTCGCTGCTCTGATCTGACTCCTGCTGTTCTTGCAAGAGGTCTAGGACGCGATTCCCCGTCTCCATGGAGCTCTTGAGGTTGGGCAGCTCCCGCACCAGCATCCCCAGATAATCAAAAATATCGATAATGTAGTTGAGCGTGATAAAGAGAAATCCTGCTGACACCCCCAGCCTGCCATCTAAAAACTGCAAGCCGACAATGGTCAAGATGGCGGCCACGACTATATTTTTAGCGAACTCTGTGAGAGGCCAAGATGCCACTGAGTTGGCCCAGTTTACTCGGTTATCTGCCACCTGCATTTTCTGCGCAGCCTGATAAAAGTCTGCCATCACCGCCTCTTCCTGCCCGTACAGCTGGATAAGGCTGGCCCCATTCATCGTTTCATTGACCTGAACATTGACCTGGCTACGGGCTTCGTAGAAGTCTTTGAACGATTGATTGGTCAATTTTCCATAGAGATGTTGGAGCCCGTAAAAGGCAGGCAAGAGCAAGAGAAGGACCAAACCTAGTTCCACATTCATATAAAAAATAATAGCGTAGGTAAAGACTAGGCGGGCAATGTTGGTAAAGATGTAAATGAGGGTGGAGAAAAATTGCTGGCGCAGCGTCTCTGTATCATTGACGATCCGTGTGGCAATCTTGCCAGCTGGCTGGTCATCAAAGTAAGAAATCGGCAAATTCTGCATGATATCGTAGGCCCGATTGCGCATGTTTTCCACCATTTTGGTCCCGCTGTGCATGAGGAAACGATTGCCAACAAAAGATAATACTGAGCCTAGCAACAAGAGGCCACCATAAGCCATCATCTGACGCAGAAATATAGCTCTGTCAAAAGGTAAGCCCTGTCCCAAATTCGTCAACGGTCCATCAATCACGCCTTGTAAAATCAAGGGAGCTAGCTGATTCGCCGCAGCAGCCAAGAGATAAATCACCAAGCCCAGGGTAAACAGGCGCCAAACATAGCGAATTTCTCTTAATAAATCAATCATTACTCGCATAAAGCTCCTCCTTCCTGAGATTGCTGACGTTGGTACTGCTCATAGTACCAGCCTTGGTTTACCAATAAATCCACTGGCCGACCTTCTTCTACTATTTGCCCCTCGTCTAATACCAGAACCCAGTCTGCATGGTGGACAGCTGACAGCCGGTGAGTAACGATCACAGTTGTTTTAGCAGCCCGTTCCTCCTGAATATTGGCAATAATCTGCCGTTCTGTCTGAGCATCAACCGCTGACAAGGAATCATCCAAGACCAAAATCTCTGGCTGGCGCAAGAAAGCACGTGCAATGGAAATCCGCTGCTTCTGCCCACCCGAGATAGACACACCCCGCTCGCCAATCAAGGTATCCAGTCCATCTGACAAGCGCTCCAAGTCCTGACGAAAAGCAGCTGTATCAACCGCCTTCAAAATCTGCTCTTCCGTCGCATTCGGTAAGCCAAAAGCAATGTTTTCACGCACTGTTTTGGAGAATAGAATATGCTCCTGCGGCACATAGCCAATCAGGGACTCAATCCCCTTTCTCTGATAGCGCGTGACAGGCTCCCCATTCAGAGCGAAGCTCCCTGCTCCTACTGGATATTGGCGGAGAAACTGCCGCACAAGTGTCGTCTTCCCCGCTCCTGTTTTCCCAACAATCCCAACGGTCTGTCCTCGCTTAAGTGTCCAATCAATCTGGCTGAGACTTTCTCTCTCCGCTTGCGGATAGGTAAAGCTATAACCAGACATCGCCCATTCTTCAAAAGCCTCTGGTACCAAATCCCCGTCCGCTTCCATCAGGTCATCCGTGTCAATCAGTTCCTTGATTTTTTGGTAGGAAATTTTGCCTGCCTTGTAAATCAGGATGAAGTCTGACAGCATCCAGAAGGGCTCTAAAAGCGAGAGTGTGTACAGCTGCAGCGCCAAGAGTTGCCCCAGAGTCAGACTCCCCTCTGCCAAAAATTGAGAACCAACAACCACAACCAAAATCGTCGACATGCCCAAAAAGATGATGGACATGGGGTTGTAGAGGGCTTGCAGGGTCTGATTGAGATAAGTATAGCGTTTGAGAGCGTCTGTTCGTTTGCGAAAGCGACTAGACTGGACAGCTTTTTTGCTATAGGCACGCGCCACGCGAATCCCCTCGACGGCTTCTAACACTTCGTTATTGAGGCTAGCCACCGCGTCTCGATTTTTATCGATGACGGCTTCCTGCTTTTGCCCGATAAAGAAGCTTGTGGCAGTCAGAGCGAGCATGGGTAAAAGAGCCAAGATGCCTACCTGCCACAAAATTAGAAACATGGCTGGCAGGATAAAGGCCAACATTCCTCCCGCATAGACTACAATCATGAGCCCGTAACCCATCATCTGCTCCAGACTTTCCACATCAGTAGAAAAACGTGTCAGCATATCACCTGAGCGAAATTGCTCATAAAAGGGCGTCCGCATACGCACCAATTTCTTAAAAGCAGACTCTTGCGTATCGAATTTGAAACTGACAGCCCCTTGTGACAATTTGTAATTCCAAATATAGGCAGAAGCATAATTGACCACCGCTGCTCCAATCAAAAGTACTAGCTCAAACCAGAAAGCACGCTGGGTCAGGGTCTCGGTGGACAAGTAATCAATCATCCGCTGAATCACCTGAGTCGGCACCAGCAAGGTCATATCATATAGCACAATCATCACGGCAATCAGCAGGTAATACCATTTGCGCCGCTTGACGTATTCCCACATCATTTTTATCATATTCTCTCCTTATTTCCATTCAGGCACACAAAAAGGCCTGAGAAGGTTACCCATCCCAGGCCTAGCATTTCACGACTAAAAGACGCTATGCAAAAACTGCACCTGAAAGGAGTTGTTTCGTATTCAATCGCATCATCACAGTTACATTGTTCATTATGGTACTCCTTTCTGTCATATTCTACCCTATTTTAGCACAAACGAAAGCCTTGTCAAGATTTTTTGAAACGGACACAAAAAAAGCCGAGCAACACTCGACTTTCTCCATTTATGCTAGTTGCCGGGATCGAACCGGCGACCTCATCCTTACCATGGATGCGCTCTGCCTACTGAGCTAAACCAGCAGCACTATATAACTATACTATAAGCTGCTATATTCGTCAAGAGGCTAAGCCTAGCTTTTTTATTTTTTTGAAAAAACGCTCTTACGAGCTCATGGTTTCAGTCTGTTCAGACAGCGGGGCAGTATGGGCATCGTTTTCGTAGGCATGGATAATCTCAGCAACGACAGGGTGGCGGACCACATCCTTAGCTGACAAATGCACAAAATCAATCTGGCTGATGCCCTGCAGCTTCTGACTGGCATCAATCAACCCGCTTTTAGCGTGCCGTGGCAGGTCAATCTGACTGATATCCCCATTAACAATCATCTTGGAGTTAAAGCCCAGACGAGTCAGGAACATCTTCATCTGCATAATCGTCGTGTTCTGCGCCTCATCTAGGATGACAAAGGCGTCATCCAAGGTCCGCCCCCGCATATAGGCCAGCGGGGCAATTTCGATAATTTCCCGTTCCATAAGGCGCGTCGTCTGCTCCTTGCCCAAAATCTGGTAGAGCGCATCGTAAACAGGACGCAGGTACGGATCCACCTTTTCCTTGAGGTCCCCAGGTAAAAAGCCTAAGCTCTCGCCCGCTTCTACCGCAGGACGGGTCAGGATAATCCGCTTGACTTGACCCCGCTTAAGAGCCGTCACCGCTAGCGTCACTGCTAGGAAGGTCTTCCCAGTCCCTGCAGGGCCAATCCCAAAGACAATATCATGCTTTTTGACAGAGTCCACATAGACCTTCTGCCCCAGCGTTTTGACGCGGATGGGCTTGCCGTTGTTGTCTTTGATGATTTCTTCTTCATAAAGGGCGACAAATTTATCAATCTCCCCATTTTGAGCCATGGTCAGGGCTGTGACCGCATCAGAGGTATTGACCAGCATTCCGCGGCCCACCAAAACCAACAAGGCTTGGATAGTCAACCGCGCAATCTCGACCGCTTCTTCCTCAGCCCCCAAAATCTGAACTCGCTCGCTTCTAGCGTGGATAACTACTCCAAGATTTTCTTCCATCAGGCGTAAATGACGCTCATTACTACCAAAAAGAGCGAGAACATCGTCTGGATGGTGTAGGGCAATTTCAACTGAAAATTCTTGCAAATTCTTCTTCCTTTTCTAGCAAAATTTGGCTTCATTATAGCAAAAAGGCGGACAAATGCCCACTAGAAATGAGCCTAATGCCCCAAATAATCCTCCCAAATCTGGTCAAATTGCCCCAAGTTAAAAGCAAAGCTTGCCTGGTCCTCAAGATAAGAGCTGACCTTGTGGAAATCATCGGTGTGCTTGGGAAAAGTAGAGTCCTCAAAGGCCAAATCTGCCAAAACAGCCACTGGCTCGTTGGACTTGGGATTGCGCTGGGTCATCAGCCAGGTGTAAAATGATTTTCTCATTGCCAATTCTCCTTCAAAAAAGCCTGGCGAATGGCCGCACTCTCCTTGTAGCGCGCTGGACTCTTACGGTAGAAAGCCTGATGATATTCTTCAGCAGGATAAAAAGGCTGGGCGGGCTCGATTGTCGTCACGATTGGATGTTCAAAACGCCCTGACGCCTCTAACGCTGCCTTGGACCGCTCTGCCGCTGCACGCTGACGCTCATTCTCATAAAAGATGACCGGCCGATAATTGTCTCCCCTGTCCTCAAATTGCCCGAAGGCATCCGTCGGATCTGTCTGCGTCCAGTACAATTCTACCAAATTCTCATAAGAAATCTTATCCGAGTCAAAAATAATTTCGACCGCCTCTGTATGACCAGTCGTCTTGTTGCAGACCTCTTCATAAGTCGGGTTAGGCACATGGCCTGCTGTATAACCAGAGAGGACCGACAAGACCCCATCCATCTCCTCGAAAGGCTGGACCATACACCAGAAACAGCCACCTGCAAATATTGCTCGTTCCTTCATTCGCTCACCTCATAAAATAGTGACTTTATTGTAACAAAAACGAGGCTAAGTTGGAACTCTTAACCTCATCACTTTTAGCACCTACTACATCAAATTCTGCGGCTCATTGTCCAAAATCAAGCGCAAATCCTGCTGTTCCTTCTCCTGACTCCAGTCTAGAATCTGATTGAGGACTGCCTCCAGATTTTCTTCCTTGCGGTATTTGAGGACGATTTGATAATGGTAGAGGTTGTGGGTACGAGCGATGGGCTTGGGTGTTGGCCCCAAGAGCTGAATCTGTGGAGACAGCTGCTCTCTCAAATAGCCGACAACTTCGTAAGACTTTTTCATAACCAAATCTTCTGACTTATGCGACAAAGTCAATCCAACTGTGAAGAAATAGGGCGGGTAGCCCATCTGCCGACGGATGCCCATCTCATACTGGTAGAAACCTTCATAGTCCTGTTCCTTAGCAAATCGAATAGCATAGTGCTGTGGATTATAGGTCTGAATGAGGACTTCCCCTTCCTTATCAGCTCGGCCTGCACGGCCTGCCACCTGAGTCAGTAGCTGGAAGGTCCGCTCAGAGGCTCGGAAGTCTGGCAGATTCAGAGCCGTATCCGCATTAAGGACACCGACCAAAGTGACATTTGGAAAATCTAGCCCCTTGGCAATCATCTGGGTCCCTAGGAGAATATCTGCCTCTCCGCGACCAAATTTGTCTAAGAGTTCTTCATGTGCTCCTTTTTTCCGAGTCGTATCCACATCCATCCGCAAAATCCGCACATGGGGTAGGAGTTCTGTCAGCTCATCGTAAGCCTTCTGAGTCCCCGTTCCGTAGTAACGAATGCTGCGACTTTGGCAATTCGGACAAACCCGCGGAATCTCCTTTTGAAAGCCACAATAGTGGCAGTGCATGCTGTGAGTATCCATGTGAAGGGTCAGAGAGATATCGCAGTTTGGACACTCGTCCACCGTCCCGCAGTCCCGACACATGACAAAAGAAGAGTAGCCACGCCGATTGAGCATGAGGACCACTTGCTCTTTCTTGGCCAATTTTTCCTGGATTTTCTCAAGGAGGATCGGGGTAAAATTGCTGGTCTCCTGCTGGCCAATATAGTCTCGAAAATCTACGACCTGGACCTCTGGAATGACTGCCTGCGGATTGGCCCGTTGAGTCAGGGTCAAAAGCCCATAAAGACCCCTACTAGCACGCGCTCGACTCTCCAGACTTGGTGTCGCAGAGCCCAATACCAATACAGCCTTGTTGTAGTCAGCCCGCAATTTCGCCACTTCTCTGGCGTGATAACGCGGATTGCTGTCCTGCTTATAGGTGGCTTCGTGCTCCTCATCGATGATGATGGCCCCGATATTTTTTAGCGGAGCAAAGATAGCTGACCGTGCACCGACGACAACCTGGGCCTGACCTGATTCAATTTTCCGCCACTCATCATATTTTTCCCCATCTGAAAGACCTGAGTGCAGGATGGCAACCTTTTGACCAAAGCGGGAGATAAAGCGATTGGTCACCTGGGGGGTCAGGGAAATCTCAGGCACCAGCATGATGGCAGTCTTCCCTTGAGCAAGGACTTGCTCGATAACTTGCAAATAAACTTCCGTCTTGCCAGAACCTGTCACGCCTTCCAGCAGGTAAGTCTGACTGGTCTGACCCACTTGAGAGAGAATTTCCCGTACTGCTACAGCCTGTTCAGGATTGAGGGTCAAAGCCTGCGAAGCCTCTACCTTCTCAAAATAATTCTGAGTCCGACTGACTTCCTTGTCCCATACCTTAATCAAGCCATGATCTACAAAATACTTGATTTGATCCGCTGAAAAATCATCGCGAATCCCAGCAAGTGGGGCTGGACCAGTACGTTCAAGTAAGACATTCTTTAAAGCCAAGCGCTTCTTAGCCCGCTTAGCGATGTCGTGGTTTTGCAGTCTTTCTGTCTCAACCTGATACCACTTTTCTGTCTTGACTTGCTTTTTGTCCTTGGCAAGGTAGGTCACTTGGATTTTTCCTGCTTGAGCCAGTCGCATAACGCGGGCTTGCGCACCCACATCCAGATCTGAAAAATGAACAGACTCCTTGTCACCAAAAATCTCGGTTTGACTTTTCTCATCCAATCCTTGATCCACTGTCAATACCTTGTCATACGAAGAATTGAGCAGATTAGGGAGCATGGCTTTCAAAATTGAAATCTTGTAAGAAAAAACGGTGTGCCGCATCTGGTCTGCTAGCCAGAGTTGCTCTTCATTTAGGACTGGACGAAAGTCTAAGACTTCAGCAATCTCTTTTAAATCATCCGATGCCTCCTCATCCGACAACTCCAGCACCAAGCCTTGTATCAGACGATTCCCTTTTCCAAAAGGCACATGGACCCGCACTCCGACATGCATCAGACTTGCGAAAACATCAGGAACCCGATAGGTATAAGGTCGATCCGTCTGCATGAGGGGCACATCCACAATGACGTGTGCTAACATACTTCCTCCTTTCTCACATGATGAAAAGAAACCCAGCTGGACATCCAACTGAGTTTTTCTTTAAATTTTTTCGCCGTCTTCTTTTTCTTTGGCGATTTGTTCTTTGATTTTGCGTTCTTCTTCTTCCTGACGGAGGCGCTCTTGCTCGGCACGGATGCGAGCTGCTTCGCGCTTGGCTTCTGGATCTGGATGAATGACAACATTTCCAGATTCAATTTCTTCCAGAGCACGCAAGGTAGATTTTACAGAAGTAAATTCTTGTGTTGCTTTTGCACCAGCTTCCAATTCGTGGGCACGTTTTGCTGCCAAAATAACTAATGAATACTTGGATGGCACTTTGTCCAACAAAGTATCAATAGAGGGTTTTAACATCATAATTCTTCACTCTTCCTCTCTTTTATCGAGCAACGACCTGCTCACCAATCATTTCATCATATCGACCAATCACACGGTCCACGCGGAAGTGCTCTGCCTCGATAATCCGTTTGACACGATCCGCCGCAAGATGAACCTCATCATTGACTACAGCGTAGTCATATTCCCGCATGAGGGCGATTTCCTGACGTGCTATTTCCAAGCGTTGGGCAATCACTTCTTCTGAATCTGTCCCACGTCCGACTAATCGATTTTGCAATTCTTCTAAATCAGTCGGGGTCAGGAAAATAAACACGCCATCTGGCACCTTTTTCTTAACCTGAAGGGCCCCTTGCACCTCAATTTCCAAGAAGACATCAATCCCCCTGTCCAAGGTCTCGTTGACGTAAGTAAGAGGCGTTCCATAATAATTACCAACATACTCTGCATATTCCAGCATTTGTCCTTGACGGATCAAATCCTCAAACTCCTCGCGGCTGCGGAAAAAGTAATCTACTCCATCCACCTCACCAGGACGTTGAGGACGAGTCGTCATAGACACCGAATATTCAAATTTATTGTCAGAGCTTTCAAAAATTTCCTTCCGAACTGTACCTTTTCCAACACCAGATGGCCCAGAAAAGACAATCAGTAGTCCTCTTTCAGTCATGACATCTCCTTCTCAGTCTTTCATTCTAGTCTAACAGAAAAGCACCTGATTTTCAAGTGCTTTCTATCCTTATTTGGCAATGTCCGTCGCCCGCGTTTCACGGATGACAGTGACCTTGATATTTCCTGGATAATCCAGATTGTTTTCGATTTTCTCACGGATATCATGAGCCAAAATCGTTACCTTATCATCGCTAACTTTATTTGGATGAACGATAATCCGAACTTCACGACCTGCCTGAATCGCATAGGATTGCTTAATCCCGTCAAAGCTGTTGGCAATTTCTTCCAAATCTTGAAGACGTTTAATGTAAGCTTCCATAGATTCGCGACGTGAGCCTGGACGTGCGGCGCTAAGAGCATCCGCTGCGGCTACGATGACTGCGATGGTGCTTTCAGCTGGTACATCCCCGTGGTGACTAGCGATGGTATTGACCACGACAGGATGTTCCTTGTACTTGCGGGCCAATTCGGTCCCGATTTCCACGTGGCTACCGTCAACTTCACGGTCAATGGCTTTTCCGATATCATGGAGGAAACCAGCGCGGCGAGCCAAGTTGACATTTTCACCCAGCTCAGCAGCCAAGACACCAGATAACTTCCCAACCTCGATCGAATGGCGCAAAACATTTTGCCCATAAGATGTACGGAAATGCAGACGCCCCATAGTCTTAATCAGATCAGGATGGAGATTTGGGGCACCGATTTCATAGGCAGCCGCTTCACCGTATTCACGGATGCGATTGTCCATCTCGATTCGATTCTTCTCTACCAGCTCTTCGATTCGAGCTGGGTGAATCCGACCATCTTGCAAGAGAGCCTCCATGGTCATGCGAGCAATTTCCCGACGAATCGGATCAAAACCAGACAGAACAACCACTTCAGGTGTATCATCGATGATGACATCAATCCCCGTCAAGCTTTCAAAGGTCCGAATATTACGACCTTCACGACCAATAATCCGCCCCTTCATACTATCATCTGGTAAGTGGACAGAAGTAATCGTCTGCTCCGCTACATATTCACCTGAAATACGTTGCATAGCTTGAGCAAGAAGATCCTTCGCCGTCTTATCCGACCGCTCTTTAATCTCACGCTCAGCCTCTTTGATACGGGTTGCAATCTCATGCGTCAACTTGCCTTCTGTTTTGGCCAAAATCATTTCCTTGGCTTCTTCCTGAGTCAGGGAAGCGATTTTTTCCAACTCAGCGGCCTTTTGCACTTCTAAGTCTGCAACTTGTTTTTCCCGCTCTTCAATGTGTTTAGATTTATCTGTCAGACTTTGTTCTTTTTTCTCCAAAGCCTGCTCTTTTGTCGTCAAATTATCATCTTTGCGATCCAGACTGCTGGCACGCTCAGTCAAGCGAGCTTCGGTCTGCTTGAGCTCTTGTCGCTCAGACTTGAACTCAGCATCGACTTGTTCACGATATTTACGCGCTTCTTCTTTGGCCTCAAGGAGCAGTTCTTTCTTCAAGGATTGGCGGTCACGCTCAGCTGTTTTGACAATGGTCTCAGCCTCTGCTTCAGCCTTTCCACGAAGATTACTTGCTTCTTGTTCGGCATTTAAAAGTGTCAATTCTGCTGCTTCTTTCTTGGATTTTAACCCCGAAGAAACAACTAGATAACCAATAACTAAACCAATGAGAGCAGAAACAAGCACAATAACAACGGTCATTATTGACATGTTTTCTACCTCGTTTTTTCAATTAGATTTTCAGAAAAATCCTCTACCATTCTACCATAATTTAAACGATTTCACAATCAAATTCTTTGAATTGTGGTATAATCAAGAAAAGATTCAAGGAGAATATTATGGCTAAAGAAGTTATTGTAGAGAGTTTTGAATTGGACCACACAGCGGTAAAAGCCCCTTATGTCCGCTTGATTTCTGAAGAATCGGGACCAAAAGGAGATATCATCACAAATTTTGATATTCGTCTAGTCCAGCCCAATAAAGATTCGATTCCAACAGCGGGACTTCACACTATAGAACACCTACTGGCTGGCCTCATCCGTCAGCGGATCGACGGCATGATTGACTGCTCACCCTTTGGCTGTCGGACTGGTTTTCATATGATTATGTGGGGGCAACATTCATCGACTGAGATTGCCAAGGTCATCAAAGACAGCTTGGAAGAAATTGCCCATGTGACCAAGTGGGAAGACGTCCCAGGCACCACTATCGAATCCTGTGGCAACTACAAGGACCACAGCCTCTTTTCTGCCAAAGAATGGGCCAAGCTCATCCTAGAACAAGGTATTTCAGACGATGCTTTCGAGCGAAACGTGATTTAATATAGTACCAAAAAGACTCCTCACGGAGTCTTTTTTAGTAATCTAATGCGTCAGCGTGCCCTGAACCATTTCCAACAAAGTAGCCTGTCTTACAGTTGATAGAAAAAAGATAGGTTCCATCCGGTTTAAAAAGATTATAGTAGCCATTGCCATTGATAATATTGACTTTTTCAAGAATATAATTATCTCCAGAAATGTAACCACGTTGTTGAGAGATGGAAATAATATTTTCCAAAATTCCCTCGCCAAAAATCCACGCGCTGTTACTACTGTCATCAATAGCCGCTTGGTTATACGGCACTCGGCTCAGCTCTCGTTGCAGGGTGACGCCCGCTGGCACTGCAATCCCATATCCAGTGGTTGAGCCACTGACTGACGCCACTGTTGTTGTTCCCGCCACGGTTGATGTGTCCGAAGAACTGCTTGGCGTTTCCGCAGCCGCCACACTAGATGAGGCTGCTACCGCTGAACTTGCCGCTGTTAACTGAGAACGTCCAAAGTTAATCGCAGAGGTAATCAAAGCATCTACGCTGTCAATCCCTGTTGTGGCTGCAGTAAAGCTAGCTCCTTCCTTAGCCGTGGCTGTTGTGACCAACTCCCCATCCACAATCAAGTCTGTGTCAAATTGACCATTGATTTCTTTAATGGCTGCGATGGCTGCCGCTAAGTTATCGTATTTTTCTTTAGCCGTTACATAAGCATCGCTGTCCTTATCAATAGCTTCTAAAGCTGTCTGTAAGTCGGACAATTTCTCAAACTGACTATTTTTGAGTTTAGTCAAGGCTTCATCTGTGAAAAAGCTTGCGTAGAGTTCATTGAAAGCTACAACTTCGGATTCTTCTTCAGAAGTGCTTGAGCTAGTGGTAGAAGACTGACTGGTCGACGAGGCGGTAGTATTCGATGAGGAATCTCCATTCATCCAGAGATAGGTCCCACCTACAGCTCCAGCAAAGATAACAGCCAGAGCGCCCCAGATAATCCATTTGGTTTTCTTAAATCCCGATTCTTCATCGGGACCAAAATCTTCAAAGTCATTAAATGGCGCCGTTTCTGGGGCAGGCATATCTTGGTCAGAAACAGGGACAGTATCCATCTCTTTTGTCACCTTATGGATGGCAAATTCTTGAGTCAATTCCGTGTTACTTTCCGATTCCACAGCTGGTTCGACTGAGGGACTTTCAACTGCCGCTTCCTGTACGTCCGCTTCCACCTGTTTTGGCAAATCTTCAAGAATTTTCGTCTCAAACTTATCTGCTTCGATATCTTTTCGGTGTTGCTTAATGTAGCGATCAAGGGCACTGTCACTTTCTGTCACACCCGCCTTCAGCTCATTTTGCTTACGCTCCACCTGACCAACTGTCAACTCCTTGGCCTGTTCAAAATCAAGGACTTGTTCATCATCAGTCGGTAAACTTTGCTTGCTATCTTTTTCTGACATAGCTTTCTCCTTTACTCTTGTCGTTTTACCCTTTCTCCAAAGAATTGATAAAGGTCAACTTTTAACGTTCCGTTGTATAGTTTCCGTTTTTTATCTGCCTGTTGGCCGTAACGACTTTCAAACTGCTCATCACTGGTCAAGATAAACTTGGACCACGTTTTAAGAGGAAGAAAAGTTTGCCCCATTTCTTTGTATAATTGAGCAATCCCTTCGTCATCCAGGAGTCGTTCGCCATATGGCGGATTGGAAATAATGACCCCATTGATTTTATCTGTGTGTAAATCCTGCAAGCGCATCTGCTTGAAGGTGATATCTTCCTCAACACCGGCCGCAAAGGCATTTTTTTGTGCCATTTCAATCATCCGGGCGTCAACATCCGTGCCCATGATGTCCAACACCAAGTCCGACTTGATCTGCTCCTGTGCCTTCCGACGCAGGTCGGCTACGAGCCTCCTGTCTACCCAATCCCATTCTTCAAAAGCAAAGGACCGCTTGAGACCTGGCGCTATATTCTTAGCCAACATGGCTGCCTCGATGCAAAAGGTCCCTGAGCCGCAAGTCGGATCAATGAGTGACTTGTCTGGATACCAGTTGGAAAGTTGAAGAATGGCTGCTGCCATATTTTCCTTGATAGGAGCACCGCCTTTTTCCACACGATAACCGCGCTTGAAAAGGCTAGACCCTGTCGTATCAATCAGGACAGTCGCCACATCTTTTAAGATAGACACTTCAATCTTGAACTCCGCCCCAACTTCCTGCAAAGGCACACCTTCTGGCCTGTGATAGACCTTTTGCAGTTTTTTCACGATTGCTTTTTTGGAAATTGCTTGGACGCTAGGCTCGTTGTGGAGCTTAGATTTGACACATTTGGCCTTGGAAATAGGAAATTTACAGCCCAAAGGCAGGTAGTTTTCCCAGTCCAGATTGGTCACTCCTTGGAACAAATCTTCAAAGGTCTTGGCAGGAAAAGACCCTACCACAATCTTGACGCGGTCTGCTGCACGCAACCAGAGATTGGTTTCAACAATAGCAGATACATCGCCTGAAAAGCGCACGCGTCCATTCTCCACTTGGCGCTCATAGCCCAAGTTTTGGATTTCACGACCAACAACTGCTTCTAAACCTGCAGCTGCTGTCGCAATTAGCTCAAATTCTTTCTTCATTCTTTCCTCGTAAAATAAGAGACTGAGACAGATGCCCAGCCCCTACCTATATGCAATTTTCTATAAGCCATGTTTTGTTCCAAAGGTAACTAGGCCTTACCTTCTTCGATAATCATCTGTCTACTGCGCTTGCAGTCAGGAAAGACTGTTCGGATTCCAGCTTTCCCGTGCCCCGACCAAAGTTTGGGTTGCTAGCTTGAGGGGTTTACCGCGTTCCATTTCATCCGTTTCCAGATGAACTTCGTCACTGTGGCACTTTCAGACCGACTCAGGCATATCAGATGACGTAGCCCTTTTGGTCGCCGTAACATATCACTATGTCCCTAGGCTTATTTGTTCGCCTAGCACAAACACTACCGGCATCACAGCCAGTGCTAGCATGGACTTTCCTCATGATAGAAAACTACCACGCGATTATCCAAAAATTGCAATGTTTGACTCGTTTTATTCTTCCGCAGCAGCGATTTGCTTGCCAAATACTTCTTTTTCCAAGCGGTTGAGACGGCGCAAAATATCAAAGTTTGTCGCAGACGAAGCACGTTCTGTGCGCAGTGTATCTGCTTGATCAACTACGGGTGCCGCTGCACGAGGGGCATTTGCAGCTTGAGCTTTCAAACGCGCGATTTCGCCCTTTAGCTCCTTGATAATGGCCTCATATGCATCATAATCCTTCATGATTTCATCCAAGAAATCATTAACTTCATCTTGATCATACCCGCGGAATCCAATCTTGAAATCCTGTTCAAAAATATCTTTTGTCGTAAATTTAATACTTGCCATTCTCTCGCTCCATTCTAAAAAGTCACTACCTTCATTATATTAAAAAATATAGGGAAAAATCAAGTGAAATTACTCTTTTCTTAAAAATTTTCTGCAACATCGTTCAAATCGTCAAAAGTTAGTTGTTTTACAGTATAGTCTTCTAGTTTTAACATCTGATTAACCAAATATTTCAAATTCGTTTCATTTTCTGTGTCATAAAAGAGGTAAGCTCGGTCTGTATTGTTGAGCAGAAATTGGTTATACTCACGAAATTGGCTGGGATTTTCATAGCGCGGATAAGCAAATTTGACGAAGTCGACCGCTTTGAACTGCGCTAATTTAGCCTGATTTTCCTCATTCCAGTTTTCTCCGTGATTCTCAAAAGAAAAGATAGTTGCTAACTGAAACTCAAATCCTTCGTTTTTTAACTCTTTAGCCACCTCCAAGGCCCAAAATTCGAAGCCAAGATTCCCCGTAAAAATGAACCATTTTGCCCCTTCTTCAATGAAGCGAATCAGGCCTCTGCGAATTGCAGCCTTGATGATGGGGATGCGTGGATCTTTTTCTGAAAAAATGCCTAAATCTGTGTGACGATAGCCTATGATTAAAATGCTTTGCATACGTGAAATTTGTACTCTTTTCTGACATTATGGTATAATATAGTGATATTATTCTATCAAGAAGGAGTTCTATGGTCAATTATCCTCATCAGGTTAGAAAAAAAATCATAGCAACTAAACCTCTCCATAGCGGTCAATCTGTTGACAAGGTCAATTTTGCCAATCGCGGTATGAACTTTGAAGCGGCAATCAATGAAAGTAATAATTATTACTTATCGCACGGGTTAGCAGTCATCCACAAGAAGCCGACTCCTGTTCAAATTGTCAAGGTGGACTACCCCAAAAGAAGTCGGGCCAAAATTGTCGAAGCTTACTTCAGACAAGCTTCCACCACTGACTATTCTGGTGTATTTCAAGGACATTACATCGACTTTGAAGCCAAGGAAACTCGTCAAAAGACGGCCATGCCCATGAAAAATTTTCACGCTCACCAGATTGAACATATGGAACAGGTTTTGGCACAAGACGGCATTTGTTTTGTACTGCTGCATTTTTCTACCCTCAGAGAAACTTATCTGCTTCCCGCAGCTGACCTGGTGGCTTTTTACAAAATTGATATGGGGACTAAATCCATGCCCCTGTCCTACATTAGGGAAAATGGCTTTGAGATTAAAATGAGTGGTTATCCGAGCCTTCCTTACTTAGAGACTATTAAAGAAAAATTATTAGGTGGTAATCCATAATGAATAAAACAATCACAAAAAAAGTACTGCTGATCGTTCTCAATGTCTGCTTGACTGGTTTTCTTGTTGCAGTCCTTGCAGGAGCTGGGCTTGTGCTTTATTATCTAAAGGACACGCCAGCATTGACCGAAGAAGCTCTGACTTCTACTACCTCCAGCAAAATCTATGATAAGGATGGCAACTTGATTGCCGACTTAGGTGCTGAAAAGCGGGACAATGCTGAAACGTCTGAAATCCCGACTGATTTGGTCAATGCGATTGTGGCCATTGAAGACCAGCGCTTCTTTAATCACCGTGGGGTTGATGTCATCCGTATCGCCGGTGCTCTTTTCAGCAACTTAACCAGTGATGGCTTACAAGGTGGCTCTACCTTAGACCAGCAATTTATCAAGTTGACCTACTTTTCTACCTCTACCGAGGACCAAACCATCAAACGGAAGGTCCAAGAAGCCTATCTCGCACTGCAATTAGAATCCAAATATACCAAACAAGAAATCCTGACCTACTATATCAACAAGGTCTACATGTCCAATGGTAATTATGGGATGAAAACGGCAGCGGCTTCCTACTATGGTAAAGATCTCAAAGATTTATCCCTGGCCCAGGTAGCCCTGCTTGCAGGTATGCCACAAGCGCCCAACCAATACGACCCTTATACCCAGCCTGAAGCAGCCAAAAATCGTCGAGATACCGTCCTTGAGGAAATGCTAGAGCAAGAATACATTACCCAAGACCAGTACGATGAGGCGGTCGCTACCCCTGTCACAGATGGATTGCAATCCCTGACAAATACCTCTTCTTACCCAGCCTATATGGATAATTACCTCAAAGAAGTAATCTCCGAGGTAGAGGAAGAAACAGGCTACAACCTCTTGACGACTGGTATGGATGTCTACACCAATGTGGACACCGCTGCTCAAGAGTATCTGTGGAACATCTATAATACAGACCAATATGTCACCTATCCAGATGATAGCTTCCAAGTAGCCTCTACAGTCGTTGACGTGACAAATGGTAAAGTCATTGCCCAGCTCGGCTCACGGAATCAATCCAGTAACGTATCCCTTGGAACCAACCAAGCTGTTGAAACCAATCGCGACTTTGGTTCCACAATGAAGCCAATTACAGATTATGCGCCAGCGCTTGAGAATGGCATTTACAACTCGACAGCAGATACTGTTTTGGATGCCCCTTACTATTATCCTGGTACGACCATTGCGGTCAACAACTGGGACTCTAGCTACTATGGCAATTTGACTATCCAGAGTGCCCTTATGTATTCTCGGAACGTCCCTGCCGTCAAAACACTCGAAGCCGTTGGTCTTGACAATGCCCTGACCTTCCTAAATGGTCTAGGCATTGACTACCCAACTCTACAATATTCAAATGCGATTTCTAGTAACACTTCCGAAACTGGAAATCAATACGGTGCAAGTAGTGAAAAGATGGCTGCCGCCTATGCGGCCTTTGCCAATGGTGGTATCTACTACGAACCTCAATACGTAAACAAAGTCGTCTACAGTGACGGTACAACCCAAGAGTTTACCAACGAAGGTGTACGGGCTATGTCGGAAGAAACAGCCTTCATGATGACGGCTATGCTCAAAACGGTTCTGACCTACGCCTGGGGTGCCAACGCTGCCATCTATGGCGTGCCGCAAGCTGGGAAAACCGGAACTTCCAACTACTCTGATGAGGAATACCAAACTGTTATCGAGCTCCATCCAGAAGTAGCCTATGTTTCAGATGCTCCAGTCCCTGACGAAAACTATGTCGGCTATACCACAAAGTATGCGATGGCCGTTTGGACAGGATACTCCAATCGGACCCAACCAATCCTCTCTGATGGTATGGGCGTCGCAACAGATGTCTACCGTGAGATGATGACCTATCTCAATCCAGTTGAAACCGCAACTGACTGGGAAATGCCTGATGGCTTGTACCAATATGGAAATTACTACTATTTAGCTAGTGCAACACAAAACTACACCTATAGCTACTCTTACTCTGACAGTTCGTCTACTAGTGAGACGTCCACATCCGATACTTCAAGTTATAGTCAGTCCAGCAACGAGGAGCCAACGGAGACAAGTACAGAAGCACCTGCTACTTCCTCGACTGATCCAGCAGCCAGCACCAGCAGCACCGACACTGTCACACCTTAATAGGATTCGTTAGGAGATTTTATGAAAAATGTCATCAATAACCTGAATCAAATCAATAAGAAATGGTATTATTTATCATTTCTTATTTTGTCTTTGATATTGATTATCCCTTTGATTTATACTGGCAATCCAACCTTTGGAACTGACATGGCCTTCCATTACAACCGTTTCTATGAAGCAGCCATGCAGATTAAGAATTGGAATTTTTCTTACTTTATGAGTCTGTATGGATTTGAGTCATCAGGTCGTATTGCGAATGCTATGTATGGACCCTTCTTCACCTATTTGCAAGGATTGCTGGCCCTAGTGAGCGGAACGTGGTATCGGTACCAGTTACTCTCAAACTTCCTCATTTATACGACAGCTTCGTGGAGCCTCTTTACCTTCTTAGAGAAAGTCAAAGTTGATCGTTTCTTTGCTGCTATCCTTGCCAGTAGCTTTGCGACATCCTACGCTATCTTCCAATGGTCTATCATGCTGACACCGCGCAGTTACGCCTACGCCCTCCTTCCCCTCTTTCTCATCCCTACGGTTCACTATATTCAAAAACACGAATTTAAATCGCTCTGGGTCGGCTTGTCGATGGCTGTAGTCCTCAATATCCATACACTTTCTGCCATTTTCTTAGCAATTTTCTATCTCTTCTTATTTGGAATTCCATTTATCAAATCCAGCCACAAAATCAAGGATTTCCAACAGTTGTGCTTGTCCATCTTGATTTTCGCTGCTCTGACCGCACATATCTGGCTTGCTGACCTGCATGTATTGACCAAAAATACGGTCTACACCGTCTTTGTCAATAGCAATCTAGCCGGCGATACTCTGGACGCCAGCCGAAGCCTGTTGTTTGCCTCCTTTGGCGTTCTTGTATTCTTGATGATTGCAGTCGTACTGGCATTTTTCAATCGCAAAACAGCAACAAGTTTCTTCTGGATTATTTTGGCTATTGCCGTGATGACCACCCTTCTTGCAACCAATCTTTTTCCGTGGAGATTCTTTACAGCCTATCAAATCCCGCTCATGCGTCAGATTCAATTCCCGAACCGTTTCTTTGAATACGCAACCCCATTTATCTTCATTGCTTGCGGCTTAGCCTATCAAAAATCCAAGGCTCAATTCAAAACACTGATCCTACTCTGCTCTTTGCCGCTCCTGGCCTTCCAAGTCCTCAATTTGGCTCGGTGGAATATCAATGCTTCTACCAATGAATACGAGCTCAACACTGGTGATGTTAAAGTGGTCTACTACGCCTTTACAGATTTGAATGGAGTGCGAGAATCCATGCACTCCTCAGACTTGTCAGATTTTATTGCTGCTATCAGTCCGAAGACTCCAGATTACTTGCCAGATACCGTCGAACATGGTCAGCTCACTGAAGAAGAATCTAAAGCCTACTACGATTTGTATGAAAAATATATTATTGCCAAGCATGATAATTTTACAAAAACAATCAAGGGTAACAGCATTGAATACAGCTGGACAAGCGCTGACGTCGTAGAAAATCTTGAAATCCCAGCTGTTATCTATGCCAATAGTCAAATCCAATTAGATGGAGAAAAACTGACAAGTGCTGATTATAGCTTGACGGAAATTGGTACAATTCTGCTGAATGTCCCAGCAGGTGAGCATACTTTACGCCTCACTTACCATTCACCTATCTGGCTTCTGCCAATCCTACTCTGGAATTTATTCAGTTGGCCAATTGCTATGATAACGTTGCTCTTTTGGCGCCAGCCCAAGATAATCAGCCGTGCTAGCCGAAGAGATAGCAGCAAGCGTTAACGAAGAATCTGAGACAAAAGTGTTCCCGTGCTTAAGTATGATTAATTTGCCAGTCGCAGTGGTTGACTGGGCTCTAATACGCTGATAAATCAGCTTTTATAACCCTAGTCAACTGTGCGGGGGTGGAACGACAAAATCGAATTTCTTTGAAATTACCGATTTCTGTTCCACTCCCTTTTCTTTTATCTGAATTATGGTAAAATGAAGCTATGAAACCAGAAGAATTTTACACTACATTGGCTGATCAAGGAATCAACCTGACTGAACAACAAAAAACACAATTCAGCCGCTACTTTCAACTCCTAGTTGAATGGAATGAGAAAATAAACTTAACAGCCATTACCGATTTAGAAGGTGTCTATCTCAAGCATTTTTACGATTCCATTGCGCCGATTCTGCAAGGCTACTTGCACAACGAAACTATTCGCCTACTGGATATCGGAGCGGGTGCCGGCTTTCCCAGTCTCCCTATGAAAATTATCTTTCCAGAGTTGGATGTGACGCTTATTGATTCACTCAAGAAGCGGATTAATTTCCTCAACTTGCTGGCTGAGGAATTAGGCTTGGCTGGTGTCCATTTTTACCATGGGCGGGCCGAAGATTTTGCTCAGGACAAGGCTTTCCGTGCACAGTTTGACGTCGTGACAGCTCGAGCAGTCGCTCGCATGCAAATTTTATCTGAGCTGACCATTCCATTTCTCAAAATAAACGGGCGACTCATCGCCCTCAAAGCGACCAATGCAGAAGACGAATTATCAGAAGCAAAAAATGCCCTATCCGTCCTCTTTGCCAAGGTAGTAGAAAATGTCGATTACCAACTGCCCAATGGCGACGGACGAACGTTGACCATTGTGGAAAAGAAAAAAGAAACACCAAACAAATACCCCCGAAAAGCTGGTATCCCAAACAAACGACCACTATAATAGAAACACAAAGAGCCCAAAGTCTAGGCTCTTTTCTCTTTAAAATAAGTGAGGGCAAAGAAAACAAGGAGGCTACTACCAAGAAAAATCTGAAGCGGATAGGAAATGAGAACTTCCTCTGGTATCAACATTGCAAGAAGAGCAATAGCTCCTGCTGGTGGGAAAAAGAGGTCGAATAATCGTAGAAAAATCAGGACAAGAATAGCTGCAAATAGACTGGCTAAGGTAAGAGTGCCACCCCAGGACTGAACAATCAAGAAGCGTGACAGAGCTCCTGCTAGCGCACAGGCTGTCAATAAAGTGATAATTTTTAGAGGCTGTTTACGTGCTTTTGACCCTGGATTAGCAAGTTCAGTATAAGCCACCATGAGAGGCGGAGCTACTAGAAATGGATAGCCTGCCAAAATAGCAGGAATCGTCACTGCAGCTAATACTACAACTTTTTTCGCCATAAAGAGCCAGTCAGATAACTCTCTTGGATGAGGAAGTGGTTGAAATTCTCTTTTTGACCGAATACCTCTAAGCTCTAGGAGCCAGCGCAAGATAAGAATCAGACCAGTAAAAAGAGCAGCAGCCGCTAGATAAACCACCGTATGTGTCTGTAGCATGACAGGCAGTACAATAGCAGAAATCATCGGGGCAAAACCCGTCCCCGAATAAGCCACGATAAGTTGACTGAGCACATAGGCTAAGACGAGCTGGACCCAGAGTGGTGCTGGCACAAAAGCCACAATAAGCATTCCAACTGAAGCACAAAGCATCACAAAAATAAACATCCGACGCTTATTGGTCCACCATGATAGCTCTGGTGCCAACAGAGCACCGATTGCAATGGCTGCAATTTCTGGAAAAATGATTTCTCGCTCGCCAGCCAACTCCGCTAAAGCAATCACTAAAACCATCATACCTAAACTACATAGCAGAACTAGTAACTCTTTTCTATTCTTCATACTCTCACCTTGTGTATTGTTTCACAAATTATTGTATCATAATTTTTAATGATCCTAAATTTCTCCGTCAATTACTTCATTTTGCTCAGACTCTTTTTTTAAGAATTCACTTTTAAAGTGTAATCCTTCATCTGCTGAAAGATCACCTCTGGATATATCCTAAATGTATCTGCTAGCTTACCTCCCATGGGTTTGAAGGTCATGTAAGTCAGACCTCCAGAAATTACTCCACCGATAATAGGAACTAATTTTGATCCCTTTTTCAACTGTTTTCTTAGTTATTTTTGTCCCAATCACGGCTCCTACCTTTTTTACCAATGGGTACCAAGTGGTCTTTGTCAGTGCCTTACTTGCAACTTGCTTTCCAACATTGATTCCGACTTTTTTTGATACATTTGTCAGAAGTGCTGCGGAACCGGTAGCACCAAACATAACACCCAAATAAGCAACAATCCGAAACTGCGCTTCTTCTGAAACTTCCTTATTCCCATCTGAAAATAAATTGTCTTCTCCAAAAAGATAGGCAATTTGCTGGGCCATATTAAGGGCATATCCAAAATATTGCACCACATCCGCTGTTCCTGCTGCCACCGCTGTGAAGGGATTCCCTGGTAAGCCTGCAGCAAATGAAATTAAACTTGTTTGATTGGTTAAATTTCGTATAATTTTATCCGCTTGTTTACGAAGGCTTTCTTCAGTATAGACGGCTTGTGGTCCTTCTTTTAATATCGTTTCTAGATGAGGGTTTTCTTTAAATTGTTTTCTTAAAAATTCCTCTCGCTCAACCCGCACTAACGGTAATTGACTAGCTGCAGTCACAGTCTGTAACATCGTCGCATAGAGCTGATCTTGATTTGATTGTGCCATTTTTCTTCTCCTTTAGGTTTGAGGTATTGATTGGTAAATCAATACCTGTTAGGCTTAGTATAACAGCATTTTTTAAAAAATCTCAGCCTCCAAAGGAAACTGAGATTTTTAGTAATTAGTCCACAATCGCCTTAGCCACTTCTTCTGTCGTCATGCGGGAGAAGTAATGGGTGGTGTCGATGGTTTGCAGTTTTGCTAGGACATCGGCGTACTCGTAGCGGCAGCCAACCAGCAAATCTTCAATATCTGAAACATCGCCAATCCCGAAGAAGTCTCCGTAAATTTTGATGGATTCGATGATAGATTTCTCCGTCTTGATATAGCTGGTGATTTTACCTGCTGGGTAGCGGACAGTGCGCTCAACAGTATAGTCTGGAGTGGCGCCGTAGGTCCAGTCCCAGGTGGCGAATTGGGTATCGCGCAGCTCCTGAATACGTGCCAAATCGTCATCTGTCAAAACATACTCATCCATGTCAGGATATTGACTCTTCATTTGCTCCAAAATGGCGTCTGAAAACTCAGTGACGGTCATCTTTTGCGGAAGCTCACTATTGATATTGGTCACGCGGGCACGGACAGACTTGACCCCTTTGGACTCAATCTTGTCTTTAGAAACCTTGAGAGCATTGGCTAAGACAGTCATGTCGACGTCAAAGAGGAGGCAACCGTGATGCATCATACGCCCCTTGGCATAGGCTTGGGCGTTGCCACAGATTTTCTTACCATCAATTTCAAGATCATTGCGTCCTGTAAAGTTGGCCTCTACTCCCAATTTTGCTAGGGTGTCAATCACAGGTTTTGAGAAGGTTTTGAAATCAAAGGCCCCTTCTTCAGATTTATTGGAAATGATGGTGTAGTTGAGGTTGTTGAGGTCATGGTAGACCGCACCACCACCTGACAAACGGCGCACCACATGAATACCGTGTTCATCCGTATATTCCTTGTTGATTTCCTGAATAGCGTTCTGGTGCTTGCCGATAATGATGGCAGGCTCATTAATCCAGAGCAGGAAAATTTCATCGACGTCAGTCAATTCCTTAAAGGCATAGGCCTCAAGAGCGATGTTGTAAGCTGGGTCATTGGAAGTATTTACGATATATTTCATGGTAATCCCTTCTCTTTTTTTACTACTTCTATTCTATTGAAAAGGCTGTTATTTGGCAAAAATTATGACTGAAAATCAACTTCTACGTCGCCATAATGGCTCTTAGCCTTAAGACTGACAGAACTATCAGTGCCATGTGCTGTATAGCTGCCATTCTCACCGCTATGCGTGCCTGTCATATCCGTCAGACGAAAATCACCATAAGATGCTGCCACTGTGACGGTCGACTTTTCTAGCTGTTGCTGAGGAAGAGTGATATCAATGTCCCCATGGTTCGTTTCGACAACCGCTACTCTCGTGAAATAGCTCTCGTCCATCTCAAAATCACCATTGCTCTGCTGACTACTAAAATTAGAAAATCGACAAGAATCCACCTCAATATCACCATTTTGGTTAGAAATCTTGCAGTCTTCCCTAACGATAACCTGCTCTAGCTCGGCATCACCGTTCATCAGCTTGAATTTTACGCTTTCAAAATGAGTTCGTCCCACTTCGACATCTCCATTCATTAAATCCAACTCTAATTTACCACATTGCGAACCTGTTAACTCAACGTCCCCATTTACTAATTTTGCATAGCAATCTCGAATCGCGGATGCCCCAATTTCAAGGTCTCCGTTGGTCAACTCAGCCTTCATCTGCGTCAGATTGACACCTTCACACACGACATCTCCAAAAGTTGTCTCCACATCTAGCTTCTCTAGTAAAAAATTTTGGGGCAGAACGATGGTTAATTTATTTTGATTTCTGTTTCCAAAATTGATGGACAAGCCACCAAATCGCATCCGTGAGTTTCCTTCAAAAGACTCTGTTTGCCGAATATTAAGATGATGTTCTTGCCAGTCAATAGCCAAGATTTTTTCTACTTTTTCACTGTAATTCAAGCGAACATCCGCCACATCAGCTGTCTCAAATACGACATCCAAATCGAGCAATTGGACTGAGATATTCGAAATCTGATGGGATGACTGTGTATGAACCACCTCAGTCCTATCCGCTAAAATTTCGCGTTCTTTGAGTTCATCAATCAATTCTGCAGCCACATCGGTTGGGCTTCCTAATTCTGCGATCGCTACCGCATCGTCGCCAGCCTCCTCCACATACTCGACGAAATAAGCCATGACCTCTTGACGCTGACCAGCGTCGAGGCTGAGCAATTCGAGTTCCAATTTTTGTAAAAATTCTTGTCCAGTCATTTTCGTAACCTGCCTTTCGCCATATCCAAAATAGCTGCGCTGTACTGCAACCATTCCTCCTCTAAAAAGATAAACCGCTGGGCACCCTCAGCTGTCCGCCGATAGTACTTTCGCTGCCTGCCCTGATGCGCTTCTGTGTAGGTCTCTAGATAGCCGCTCACTTCCATTTTTTTGAGAATGGGATAGAGTGTAGACTCTTTGATAGGGGTAATGAGCTTGAGCGTCTGACTAATCTCATAGCCATAGGACGGCTCATTCGCCACGATCCCCAAAACCAGAAACTCAATGACAGGCGATGGTACTGGATAGTACATAAACACCTCCTGAAACTTTATATATATTTAATTTAAGTATATATAAAATATACTTCTATAAGCTGTATTTGTCAAGAAAAAAATAAACAA